>JALYZK010000156.1 GCA_030945705.1 Vulcanimicrobiota bacterium
CCCTTGTTCTTTCCACGCAGGTGAGTTCGAGTGTCGTTCAAACGGCGATCACTGGTGCGATAGGCCCTGTTGCTAAAGAAGTTTGTGTGTTTGACGAATATCGCGGACCGCAAGTTCCCGAACACAAAAAAAGTCTGACGATTCGCGTTACGATGCAAAAGAATGATGCAACGATGACGGACGCAGAAGCCGACAGCATCATTGGGCGCGCGCTCGAAGTTGTTCGCCAGGAACTTGGAGCATATATTCGCGCATGATTGTTTGGCCCGATATCGTAATTGGGGCAATTGCGCTCATCGCGGTTCTCAAAGGGTACAAACGGGGTTTCATTGCAGAGCTTGCGGGTGCCATAGCACTTTTTGCAGCACTCACCGTCCCATTTTGGTACAACGGTTCACTTGACTCCAGCTTGAGCTCCCTCGTACATTTAGGTCCCGGGTCCGCGCGTGTTGTGGGGCTTTTCTTGGTAGGGCTTGCGACCTATATTGCGATCATGCTGCTGTCCTGGTTGCTGAGCCGCTTCGCACGGGTTGCCTTCCTCGGAGTGGGTAATGCACTGGCGGGAGCAACGGTAGGACTCCTCAAGGCTGGATTTTTTTTATGGGCTGTTCTGTATATAGGGCTTTTATTTCCACTCACCTCGGACCTACGGGACGATCTCCATCGTTCGCGCCTTGTCATACTCCTGAGTCGGCCCGATGAGCGCATCGATGCAGCAATTAACGGAACGCTGCCGTGGTTTGTGCGTCCTCTGTTGCATCCGATTCTTGAGCGGCACCGTGTCTAGAGTCGGCATCAGCTTGGTGAAATACATGTAAGGCGGCGCCAACGCCGGCGCCCATTTGTATATCGACTTCCTGTTCGCAGAGAACCATTTCGAGCGCACCAAGCGCGCCGATCACATCGGTTTGCGAAAGATCTCCCATCGTGCCCATGCGGATGATTTTTCCCTTTAACTCCTGCTGTCCACCGGACAACACGACACCGTGATTTTGCCGTAAACTAAGCAGCAATCGCGATACGTCAAGCTTCTTGGGAAAGCTGATAGCAACAACGGTCCGGGAATGCGAACCGGGGCTTGAAAAAAGCTCCAAGCCCAGCGCCACGATTGCCGCGCGAATCGCTCGCGCATACCGCTGGTGGCGCTGCCAAACCGCTTCCGGACCCTCAGCATAGTATTGCTGCAGCGCAGCTTCAAGAGCAAATACGATCGAAACCGGCGGCGTCCAGGGCGTCTGACCATCGTGGGCAAAATTCCGCGCTTTGGTCAAATCGAAGTAAAAACGCGCGCCCTTTGAGGATCCCATTGCTTTCCATGCCCGCTCGCTCGCAGCAACGAGCGCGAGTCCGGGAGGAGCCGCTAAAACCTTTTGCGTCGCGGAAACTACGACGTCGAAACCCCACGCGTCCATAGTAAATGCGCTCGCACCCAAACCACTGACGGAGTCGACTAGGCGTAGCGCGGGATGATCGCGCAGCGCCGCACTGAGCGCCGCCATGTCGTTTTCCACGCCCGTGGATGTCTCGTTATGCGTGAGCAAAATGCCTCGGATCGAGCCTTCCCGGTCACTGCTCAACCGATGCGCGAGGGCACCGGCATCCAGCGCATGCCCCGCCTCGGTCCCTAAAATTTCCACGTCGCAGCCCGCAGCTTCTGCGATGCGTGCGAAGCGTTGTCCGAAAACTCCCACCGGGCAAGCCAGGAGCTTGTCACCGGGAGAAAATACGCTGGTCACCGCAGCATCAAGCCCACCAGTTCCCGAGGAACCCAATAACACGATATCGTTGTTCGTTCCAAATATCGGCCCAAGTTGCCGCCCTATACCCTCTAAGAGCGCAGCAAACTGCGGCCCCCGGTGATCGATTAGGGGACGCGACAGGGAGGCGGCGACTTTTTCGGAAATTTTTACCGGCCCCGGGATGAACAGCAACTCTTCTTTCAGCGTTCGCACCCTTTCGGGCACCACGCACGGGCCCCCATTGTGCGTCTGTTGTATTAACAATCATGCAGTCCCTCGATACGATCCGGCTCACCGAACTTTCGTCCTGCGCAGGTTGAGCGAGTAAGTCGGCTCCGCCGACCTGGCGCAAGTTTTGCGCCACTTGCCCTCAACCGCGAACCAGCACGTTCTCGTCGGCTACTCAACCAGCGACGATGCCGGTGTTTATCAAGTGCGCGACGATCTGGCGATCGTGCAGAGCGTCGACTTCTTTACGCCCATCGTCGATGACCCCTACGACTTCGGACGCATCGCCGCGGCGAACAGTCTTTCCGACATTTACGCAATGGGCGCTATTCCTATTTGCGCACTCAATATCGTGGCGTTCCCAATCGATAGCGTGGACCACCATGTGTTAGGGCGTATCCTGGAAGGCGGTGCGCATGTTGCAAAGCAAGCGGGAGTGGCGATTCTTGGTGGTCACACAATCAAAGATAGTGAGCCCAAGTATGGTATGGCGGTTACTGGAACCGTTAACCCCCACCGCATCGTTACTAACGCGGCCGCCCGTCCCGGTGATATGATCGTACTTACTAAGCCGCTCGGGACGGGCATCCTCGCGACGGCTCTCAAGCGCGCGGCGGTGCATGATTTGAACGAAGCAATTGGGTGGATGACGATGTTAAACGCCGGGGCCGGCCAAGCTATGGTTCGAGCCGACGCGCATGCGGCCACGGATGTTAGCGGATTCGGATTGCTGGGACACGCTCAGAGATGGCCAGCGCTTCGAACGTGCGCGTTCGCATAAAAGCAGCCGCCGTCCCGATCATGCACGGTGTCTTGGAGCTGATAACCGCGGGCGTCGTCCCGAGCGGTACGAAAGAGAATGCGGCCGATCACGCTCGCTTTTCGACCTTTGCCGACACCGTCGACCCAGCCCGGCGGTTGCTTTTTTCAGATTCACAAACATCCGGCGGCCTGCTGATTGCAGTCCCGCCCGCTAACGTTGAACGGCTGCAAGATGAACTGCGTGAGACCGGAGCGCTAAGCGCAATCATCGGATTGGTGGAGGCAGGGCAAGACATCACTGTTGAGTGATGTCCGACGCAACTTGATTACGTCAACGTTTGCGCGTGCCTGAGATGATGTTCCGCGGTCGCTTGCGCGCCACATTAACTCGCTTTACCGCTGAACGCCGCATTGGGACGACGTTGTTGGAGCGCCGAGCTTGTTCGGGCCCGAGCAAGACTGGCAAGATGATGCGCTTACCGAGCGCGTGAGTGAAGACTTCGGAAAGCTCCTCGATAAGAATGAAGGTCATCGTATCACGTACCTCCTTCGGCACATCGTCAAGATCAATTTCGTTGCGCTTGGGCAACAAGATTTTCTTGATGCCGGCGCGCTTGGCACCCAGCACTTTTTCCTTCACTCCCCCGATCGGCAAGACCTGACCCGTGAGAGTAATCTCACCCGTCATTGCCAGATCAGAATCCACCTTATTATTTGTTAGCAGTGACGCAATGGACGTCGCAATGGCCGTTCCCGCGGAAGGGCCGTCCTTGGGAACAGCGCCGGCTGGAAAATGAATGTGCAAGTCGTGTTTAGAGAAATAGTCATCTGCAATGCCGATTTCGTTAGACCGCGAACGCAAGAAAGATACCGCCGCCGTCGCACTTTCTTTCATGACGTCTCCGAGTTGCCCCGTAAGCGTAAGTTTCCCAGTGCCGGGCATTGCGGTGGTTTCAATGAATAAAATGTCACCGCCAACAGGAGTATAGAACATTCCGGTCGCCACGCCGACCGAAGCCACGCGCTTTTTCACTTCATTATAGAAGCGTGGCTTGGACAAATAATCAACAATATTCTCAGGCTTGATCCGAGCCTTGAAGCGCGGCTCTTCCGCAATCGTACGCGCTATTTTACGAAAGACGGCCCCTATCTCGCGTTCTAAATTACGCACACCAGCTTCACGGGTGTAATCAGTGATGATTGCGCGCACCGCGCTATCGCTGATTTGAACGTGGGAATCCTTGAGGCCATTGGCCCTGCGCTGCTTCGCAATAAGATAACGCTTGGCGATTTGAACCTTTTCGAACTCCGTGTAACCCGCCAGTTGAATGACCTCCATGCGGTCGCGTAAAGGAGGGCTGATGGTGTCCAAATTGTTTGCCGTGCAGACAAACAGCACTTGTGAAAGATCGAAAGGTAGATCCAAATAGTGATCGCGGAAAGAATTGTTTTGCTCGGGGTCGAGAACTTCCAGCAGCGCAGATTGCGGATCGCCCCGGTAATCCGAACCCACTTTGTCAATTTCGTCAATCATCATCACCGGATTTCGTGTGCCGGCATCTCGCAACGCACGCACGATCGTGCCGGGCATCGCGCCGATATAGGTTCGGCGGTGTCCGCGAATTTCTGCTTCATCCCGGACCCCGCCAACGGAGAGTCGAACAAATTTGCGGCCCATTGCTTTGGCAATTGATTGCCCCAGCGAAGTTTTGCCAACCCCTGGAGGACCGACGAAACAAAGAATCGGTCCAGTCAAACGCTTCTTCAGTTTTCCTACTGCCAAATACTCGATGATTCGGTCTTTGACTTTCTCCAGATCGTAGTGATCTTCATCGAGAATGGTTCGGGCTTGCCTGATGTCAATTGAGTCTGTTGTTTCCTTACCCCAAGGCAATTGCACGAGCCAATCCAAGTACGTGCGAATCACGCTGTATTCCGGCGACGCAGTTGGGACTTTCGAGAGCCGCTCTAGTTCCCGGTCCGCAGCTTTCTTCACATCAACCGGCATCTGCGCTTCATCGATTTTTGCGCGCAACTCGTTCGACTCCGCCTGTTGTGGGTCGGCCTCACCAAGTTCTTCTTGAATTGCACGCAACTGCTGCCTCAAGTAAAACTCGCGTTGATTTTTTTCCATTTCACGCTGAATGTCGGACTGAATTTTATGCCCTAACTCGACGACCTCCAATTCTTTGGTTAGTAACATCGTCAGTTTGCGCATCCGCTTGTCCGTATTGCGCTCTTCCAAAATAGCTTGCCGATCGTTGGTATCCAGCCGCATGGTCGAAGCGACGAAATACGTAAGAAGATTCGGATCGCTGATATTGTTAACTTCCATCTCCATTTCGCGTGGAGCTTGCGGAAGATACCCTAAGAGGCGCTGAAAAAGCCCGGCTAAATTTCGCTGCATGGCTACGAGCTCTTCCGAATCTTTCGTCACATCGGGTAATTCTGTATAAGTCGCCGCCATGTAGGGTTCGGTCTGCGTGAATTGGTCGATTCGAAAGACGCTGGAACCGGCAACTATGCATCGGAGGGTGCCGTCGGGTACCTTGAGCATTTTCTGAATTGTACCGATCGTTCCAATGCGCCGCACATCGTCAGGTCCGGGAGCGTCAATATCTTTGTCTCGCAGCACGCTAAGGCCTATGGGTCGACCTTCGCGCAACGCTTCCTCGACCAGCAAGATGGCCGGCTTTTTCACCACCGCGAGTGGGATTACCGTGTTTGGAAACAGCACCGCTTCTTGCAGTGGAATAATGCCGATCACGTCCGTTGATTTTTTTTCGGCTGCTTTAGGAGACATACGCTAGACAAGTGTCCTTTTTACAGTCATTCTAATTTCGGTGCGTGAAGTCGGAACGTAGGCGGCCGAAGCCACCGGCAAATGGATCGTCAGGATACCATCCTGGTACGTTGCCGTGACGCTTTCATATTGCACCGCGACCGGCAAATGGATCTTTTTTATGAATTCACCGTACTCAATTTCTTTTTGCAAAAAAGAGCCGTGCTGTAAACGGGTGATGTCGATCCGCCGCCCTATGATAAACAGGTGGCTCTCATCAACACCGATACGCAAGTTCTCCGGATCGGCACCCGCAACCTCAACGATAACAATGACGCGGCCGCTTGCTTCGTCTAAGAAAACATCGGCATTAGGTTCCCAGCGGCCCCTGCGCGATCGTTTCGCTAGTTCAGCGAAGAGTCTGTTGAACTCGGTGCGGTCGTCCTGCCTCATTATCCCTTGCTAAGACCCGTCTCTTACGCAACGGGATGCAGAGCACTAGGGGCCAACGTCCGGCAAGGGCCGCTCTTTTGGCCACGCGACGCAAGGCTCCAATTGGATTTTGAGAGGTCCTAGGGCATCCGCCGGGACGTTTACCTGCAGATATTCGTTGCCGCTTGCTTTCTGACTGAAAGCTGTTTGCTTTACGGACGGATCGTGCGTTGAGTCGAGTACTTGATTCATCATGCCCCAACTCGCGGGAGACATGTACCGCCCATTGCGCGTACCGGCGAACGTTGCGCCGTCTCGTCGCGTGTACAAAAAGCCAATGACTTCTCCAGGCGTCATAGCTGAAGTAGACAGAATTTTGTCGATTCTTACTACTTGCGTCGTGTGATCCAGCGGCCAACCAAGGTTGTAGGGAACTTGCTTGAACGAATCCATGCAGGCGCCTTTGGCATCAACCGTGGCATCCGCCAAAGCAAAAACGAGAGCGAGAGTGATGATCATGAACATCACAATTCGAAGGGTAGCACCATCTTTCTTTCTTGCGAATCGGATACTAGGCGCGAAAAGAAGCTTCTTGCTCTGCATTGAATCGCACCGGCAATGCGGGGGTTGGATAGCAAGAGCTTACGCGCGTCGTTCTGCGCCTCAGGCTCGCCGGAGAATCCTGCGATCGTCTTTCTGCATGGCATTCGGTTGGGACGGCACATTTGGGATGAGCACGTTCGCGTCCTTGCGGATCGTTTTCAGGTTCTTACACTGGATCTTCCGGGGCACGGGGCGCTGCTTGATTTCGCCCTCACGCAAGAGACCGCAGACCGTCAACTCCGCTACATTATCGAGGACGTGCTGCAGCGACCGCCGGTAATCGTGGCCTACTCCCTGGGCGGTTACATTGCGATGAGCTTCATACAGCAGCATCCAGCGCATACGAGCGGCCTGGTGCTGGCGGGTGCCACGATCGATGTTACCGGCTGGAAACAAACACTGTACGAAGTCATGCTCGCCGCAGCATTCACAATTGATCGCGGAACGTTTATGCGGCTGCTGTCGAATCTTTTATTCTGTACGTTACCGCGAGAAGTGGCGCAAACGATAATTTCAACACCGTTCAATCACGACGTCTTTGCGCAGTCCCGCAGCATGATATCGGGCGTTCGTTTTAGCGAAAAATTGTGCGGTTATCCTCATCCCGGACTCTTCTTGACCGGGCAATTTGACGTTGTTTTTCGCCCGGAACAAGCACGCTTCGCGCGAGCCTGCGGCGCCCAGTCACGCGTGATCAAATGGACCGACCACGTTTTTCCACTGCGGCGACCTTATCAATTTTCCCAGCTGGTCGCAGATTTTTGCTTAGGCACGCCTAACGCACTGGGTCATTCAGTTCGAACTTTATGATTCCAATCGCTCCTTCACGCCCAAAGAAGAGGCCC
>JALYZK010000162.1 GCA_030945705.1 Vulcanimicrobiota bacterium
GCCTTGTTCGACATGAAAGCCAACGTACAGGTTTTTACTATCGTAAAGCAGATCGACGCTGGTTGGGAATTGTGCCCGCTGGCGGGTGGTGATATTTTCGTACTCGGTCGATGCGGGAATCGTTCCCGTAGCCCAAAGCGGATCGCTCAAACTAGGGTCGAGCGCGAGGGGACGGGGTGCTTGAGCCGCGGAAAAAACCGCAGAAGTCTTGACGGCTGCCGAAATAGGCGTCGCCGCAAGCCCCGTACATAGTAGCAAACCCATGAAAACAATAGCTATTCGCATGTGACAATCTTTAGAGCGGTTCTTGATAAGGTTCTGTGAGATTACCGGGTTGTCTTTACAAAGGTTTCAAAATGCATGCGTCGATATCTAAAAAACTCTCTGAAGATCGTCGCGCGTAGCCCGTGAATCTGGCAAAGAGGCAGCTAGCAGGTTTGGCAAATCGCCCGCCACGATTCCGACTTTTCGATGCGCAAATGCATAGTTTCCCGCTAAACCGTGCCAATAAGCGCCCGCACGCCCGGCGTCAACCGGCGACAAGCCCGCGGAAAGAAGCGTAGCGATGATTCCCGTCAGTACGTCGCCCGTGCCCGCGGTAGCCAGCGCGGAGGTCCCAGTCGTGTTCAAGTGAATGGTGGCGCCATCGTCAATAAGCGTGGTGCGCCCTTTGAGCAAGGTGGCGCAACCGGTTTCCTTCACAAAGGCGCGCAGTCGGGCCACGCGTTCGCCGTCACGAAGGGAGCCTTGGCCGCTTAACCGCGCGAATTCGCCGGAGTGCGGCGTAATGATGCATTTGGGATTACTTAGGATCTCACGGTGCCTTGCGAAATGAAACAACGCACTGGCATCGGCCACGAACGGCAGCGTCGTACGCTGCAAAAAACCTCGCACGATTTCGCCCGTGCGCTCATCAAGCCCGAGGCCCGGTCCGATTGCCACCGCGCAAGCGTGTCGCGCCGTAGCGAGCAGATCTTCAACAGCTTCACCCGGCGCGCAATCCTCCGAAATCTCCGTTATCACTTGTTCGATCAAATGAGCGCGCAGTGTTGCGGCCGCCTTAACCGGGGTTGCAACGGTAACGTACCCAGCTCCGGCCCGCGCCGCCGCCCAGGCACACAGTATGGCGGCACCTGGAAACTGCGCTGAGCCGGCGATAATCAAAGGAGCTCCCGCGCTGCGTTTGTCTCCAGTGGGAGACCGCGCCGGAAGCAGCGCAAGAAATTCGTGATTGCTCAACGCCGCGAACGCCGGTGGGTTGTTCTTGGAGGGGTGCTCGTCAATACCGATGTTCCCCAACCACAACTGACCAACAACCTCACGGGCCGGATCAAGGATCAATCCGGGCTTCAGCGCTCCGATCGCAAGCGTCGCAGTTGCTCGCACCACCGGCTCGTAGATTTCGCCGTTGTGGGCATCGATGCCGGACGGTATGTCGATTGCCAGTACGGGCACGCTGCACTCGTTCAGCGCTTGTGCTATGACTGCGTACGGTGCGCTCAGCGGCAGTTTGGCTCCCGTTCCCAATAGAGCGTCGAGCGCGATCCCTGCCTCACGAATAACGCTGCGTGCCTCATGCAAAGTCCTCGGAAAGGGCAAGACGACTACACCGGATTCTGCCGCGCGTCGTTCAGCGTCGGCTCGTGCGGTGGAGTTACTGGTACTCGGCCATGCGTAGATCAATCGCTCGAACGTAGATGGCAATTCCGAGAACGCAGCGAACGCGTCGCCACCGTTGTTGCCGCTCCCCGCAAAAGCAATGAGTCGATTTGAGCGCGCATAGCGTGGTATCAACGCTGCAATGCGCCGGCCGGCAGCGCGCATGAGGGAAATCTCGCCCACTCGAGCGCATGCTGCGGCGTCGGCTTGACGCATCTCTTCTGGGGTCAAGACGTGCACTCAGAGACCCTCGAGAATTACTACCGCTGCGGCGGTTTCTTGAGTGTGCGTTATGGTGAGGTGTATTGCCGCGACGCCCTGGATTTTGGGTAGATCTAGCGCCCGTCCAAAGAGTGCAATGATCGGCTTGCCGCTAGCTAGGTGCGAAACGCCAATCTGACGCCACGGAATCGCGTGTCCAAAGGCTTTACGTGTGGCCTCTTTCGCCGCGAAAAAACCCGCAAAACGTTCGGCCCGATTTCGCTTTCGCAATGCATATGCAACTTCTTCTGGCGTGTACACTTTACGTGCAAACCAGGCGAACGCCGTATCGTCAAAACGATAACGCGCCACTTGCGCAAGGTCTAGCCCTAAGCCAACAATCATCTCCCAGCTTTCGAATAGCAACCAAGTTTTCCCAGTATCTCTCGCGAAGGAAACGGCTCAAGATGCTGAGCATGCGGCGGAACTGCGGACTGTGAGTCGGGTGCGTATCGTTCCCGTCAACGCGATCGAGCCGGCTTTTCTTTCGCGGCTGGCTTCGTGTCTAGAAGAACGTTTTCTCTATACGTGCCTCGTCGAACGGGCACTCGCCGTTCCGCGCAGTGCCATGAACAGGGCACGCGGGCAGATGTTCCGTAATGCACTTTCCGCAAAAATCCTGGAAGTATTCCCCCCAACGAACGGCGACTTTTTGCTTGGGATCACGGAGTGGGATATGTACAAGACGTCGCATAGATTTATCTTTGGTGATGCCGACGAGCGCTACCGCCTGGCAATCGTATCGCTACACCGACTTCGTTCTCAGTTTTACGGCGAACATCCTGATGGGAATTTGTTGTTCCAGCGCACGGTGAAAGAAGGGGTGCATCAGCTTGGCCGGACGCTCGGGCTTGGCCCATGTTTCAATTCGCGCTGCGCTATGTATGTGTCAGGTTCTATCTTCGACATAGACAACAAGTGGTCGAATTTTTGCGAATTATGCGATAGGCGCTGCCGGGCTCAAAGCTAGAGCGCTAAGAGCGCACTACTCGAGCATCGGCCAGTGCAATTATCCTGAGCCTTCCATTTTCACTCACTATTAGCTCACCGGTCGGCCCGAGTGCTTGCGCGATCGCTTGGATACTTCCGGATTCCCGGTCCACTTGCAACCGATAGATCGTGCCTGCAAGCGCGGCAGCGCGCTCCCAATTTCGTGCGACCTGCGCAGGGTAATCGAGCAGTGATAGTTCGTTTGCGAATCGTGTCAACACTGCTGCCAAAACCCTCGGCCGATCGATGTTTTGAACATCGCTTAAGTATGATGCCGGCGGTTGGACGGGCTCCACCGTGGTGGATGGACGGTGCACGTTCAGGCCCACTCCACAAGCGACCCATGCTTTTTCGCCGATCACACGCGAGAGACACAGGATGCCGCAACACTTGCGGTTGTTGAGCAGAAGATCGTTAGGCCATTGCAACTGCGTCGTGATTCCAAGATCGCGCAGCGCTCCAGCCACGCATGAGGCTGTCCAAAACGGCAACGTCCAGAGGTGTTTCCCTGGGACATCGCGCGGCAGAATAGTGGTAAAGAGCAGCGAGGTACCGGGTAAAGCATTCCACGTTCGTCCTTTACGCCCGTGACCCGACGTTTGGTAATCCGCTATCAGCGTCAACCCTCCGGCTTGTGCTTCGTCCAAGCGGGCGGCGGCATCCTCATTTGTGCTGCCGGTTTGCTCAACGTACTCGATACGCGCGAACGCCGTGTTTGCCAATCGCCTGCGGACCGGTGCAAAGATATCGTTCAGAGGGGTGTTCCTTTCCGGCACTGAACGCGCGCCGCGTGTTCTTTCCAAAGCAAGCGCTAATTCTTTCTTTCGAAGGACCTGACGCATACGCGCAAGTCGGTGGCCTGGGCATACGCGTTACCGAACTCGCCGGCGCTTTGACCGACAGCGGCGTCCCGACCGAAATCGTTTTTATTGGGGACCCGCAATCGCCGCAACATAGCACAACCAGTGAGGGTGTCAAGCTTAATCGAGTACTTCAGCGTGTTTCGGTTGATTATCCGGGTGGCGTTTATGACGGCGAGTACAATAAAGTTGATGAACTTGCGAGTACGATTCCGGAGGAAATCATCGAGCGCCTCATCGCGCCGGCCGCACGGCGTGGCGAACAAGTATTGATTCTGGCTGAAGAATGGCAAACCGTAAAAGCTACGGTGGCGCTGAGTCGTAAACTCCGTGAACGGCATATACGCAGCGCGGCGGTCATCTTATGGAACGCCAACAACACTTACGGTTTTGAAAATATCGATTGGGTAGCGTTACAGTCGGCGGCGACCATTACCACGACCAGCAAATTTATGAAATTCGAGA
>JALYZK010000168.1 GCA_030945705.1 Vulcanimicrobiota bacterium
GCCCTGAAGGCGCCGCTAGGGAGTTGGCCTCTGGATGATGGTTCGAATCATTGGGCTTGGACCCGGCGATCCCGAGCTTCTGACGCTGGGCAGTTTGGAATCATTGCGGGCGGTGGGCCGGGTAGTGACGCTTCTCGCCCCACCCGAACTGGTGCGGTTCTTGCAAGCGCGCGGGCTCGATCTATTAGACGAGCGCATTTCCGATCCGGCCCTTTTCGTGCGCGGCAGCGTTGAAGAAATTGACGCATTCGTAAGCCGCCTGGACGACCAAGACGTTGCCATAGGGGTTCTCGGTAATCCGCTTTCGGACTTCCCTGGGTTGCCGCTATTGCTGCGCGCGCTGGAACGGCGAGGCGTGAGATGCGAACTCGTACCGGGGATGCCTCGGGCTACACTATCGGCGGCAATCAACATGGCCTTGATTCCCCTGCCGCCTAGCTCGTCGCACCATTCTTGGGACGACTTAGTGGAAATCATGGCGCGCTTACGGCGTTCCTGCCCGTGGGACCGAGAACAAACACATCGTTCGCTTATGCCCTATCTCGTGGAAGAGGCGTACGAAGTGGTCGATGCGATTGAGACTGAAAATGAGAGCGAACTATGCGAAGAGCTAGGCGACCTCTTGCTACAAATTGTTTTTCATTCGCAACTTGCAACCGAGACAGGGAAATTCTCGGTCGCTGACGTGATTGACGCGCTTTCAAACAAGATGATTCGCAGGCATCCGCACGTCTTCGGCGATCAAACCATCGTGGACGTCACCCAAGTGTGGCAAAACTGGGAGTTGCTCAAGGCGCAAGAAGCGACGGGTCGCGCACGCACGAGCAGACTCGACGGCATACCAAAAGGTCTGGGCGCTCTGCAGCGCGGACAAAAGATGCAAGAGAAGGCTGCTCGCGTTGGCTTCGACTGGCCCGACGCCCGTGGCATTACGACCAAGCTTGCGGAAGAGCTAATGGAACTGGCGCAAGCCAGACGCCAAGCCAACGATGACCCGCAGATTCGCGAAGAGCTTGGCGACGTGTTGTTTACCATTGTAAATCTCGGACGTGCGCTTGGCATCGACGCGGAGGGAGCAATGCGCGGGGCCAATGAAAAATTCCACCGACGCTTCGCGTTCATGGAGGCCCGGGCCCTGGTTGCAGGCCGTGCGCTCAGCGATATGTCGCTTGATGAACTCGAGGAACTATGGCAACTGGCAAAGATCCAAGCAGCCTGATCCGGTTGCGTATGAGCGCACGCGATGCTCATTACGGGGGTAACCTGGTCGACGGCGCCCGGATGCTCGAACTCTTCGGCGACGTTGCCACGGAGCTGCTGATCCGCTTGGACGGTGACGAGGGACTGTTCGTAGCTTACGACAGCGTAGAGTTTCTCGCTCCGGTGTATGCCGGAGACTACGTGGAGGCCGAAGGTCGCATCGTTGCGGTTGGTAATACCTCTCGGCGCATGGAATTTGAGGCCCGCAAAGTGATAGCGGCCGCTCCCCAGGTGAACGACAGCGCGGCGGATGTGCTGGCGGCACCGCTTGTTGTGTGCAAGGCTTCGGGGACGTGTGTCACACCGAAAAACAAAAAACGCCGGTAACAACCTGACGCATCATTCAAAATGTTTTTGCCTTGCGAAGAAGATTGGCACCGGCGTTTTCAAGTGGCGGCAGATCACGATTCCGAGATTATCTTCATAAGGCATACCCAACGGGTTGGAAAACGTTGCGGCAAGTGATGCAGCTCGGCAAACACGCAGATCATCTTTTACGGTACCGCCAATATCGATAAGCACGCTGCCGTCATAATGTTTTGGTCCCCAAAGAAAGTATTGGTTGTGGCCGCTAATGACCGGAAGAGCTCTATCGGGATTAAAAAACTCGACGGCCGCTGCTTCTCCGTAATTGCCAGCGAAAATGACCGCGTGTACCCGCTCGGCGGGGGTCAGTGTTTGAAACACGCGATTGACTGTCCTCGCCATTTCCGGCCAACCGTGCATGTCGGCGAATCCTTGTGGTAAAGCACCCATGCGATGGTGCTCGGTGACAGGTACGGCAATGTGCAAGGCGCGCGCATACGCGACGAAAGTCGATTCGGCTAAGACCGGCATTGCTGATGGGACCGGTAATAGTCCAAAAAATGCTGCAGCAACCACAAGCGTGACCGCAAGCGCTCGGTGTCCTCGAATCACTTGGGCTATCGCAATGCAGCCGAAAGCGAACACGGCGGGATATATCGCAGCTTGGTAATAAATTTTCGCCTTGAACACAATCATTAGGGTGGTCAACACCAGGTATGTCAGAGTGATCCAACGATACGGCGTATGGTACGCATAAATTAATCCTGGAATCCAAATTAACGCATAAAGCGGATTTACCACGAGGATCTGTTGCCCCATATAGGCGAGCGGCGCAAGCAGGACGTTTTTTCCACCGGAGCCCGCAACTAGCAACTGTATCATCGCCCAGTGGTGAGTCGCTTGCCAGATTACGTTCGGGAGGATGATCGCGATGGCGATCGCGGCACCTAGTACTACATAGCAGGTCGCGAAGAGCCGGCGCTCCTTGGTAAGTGCCAAACCGGTACCAACGGCCAGCACGAAAAAGACAATGTCATATTTGCTCATCATCGTTATGCCTACAACGACCCCAATCGCGATCCACCAGCGCGGGTCGCGACCTTGCTGCATCCGGATCAGTGACCACACAATCATCGTCCACCCAAGCGGCTGGAGTGCCGTCGTGTTCCAGATTGCCGTGATTCCCACGATGATCGGAATGAGCGACACAGTGATTCCGGTGAGTACTTGCGCGAAACGGTTGCCCGCGAGCAGACGTGCTATCTCCACCGCGAAAAACGTGGTCAGGCCCGCTGCGAGTGCGGGCAGCAGGCGCAGGGCGAAGAGCGACTGACCCAACGTCTGCGAAAGTGCTGCCAAGATGGGTACGATCGGCGGCTGGTCCACGTATCCCCATGCCGGATGGCGACCGCAGATGATAAAGTAGAGTTCGTCGCGGAAAAAACCGTAATGCGGATTGCCCAATGCGTGAAATATGAAGGCCGCAATCCCTAAATATACAGGAAGACGTCTCACTGGTTTTGGCCTTTACTGCGTAAGCGAAGAAGAAATCTCTTCACGCGGTGCAAATCAGCCGATACACGAATGCGTCTGGACAAATTCATGAAGGTTTCACGACTCTCGAAACGACGAAGCGAAGCGCATGAGGCTTTGGTTTACGGCCGAATTACAAAAGCGGACCGCGCTCTCAAACCCGGTTACCAAGTAAAAGTGGGCGACGTGCTCGACATTCATTATGCTACCAAATTTGTTACCGTTCGCGTTCGAGAAGTGCCGCAGCGCGTCACCCCCGGAATCAAACCGGCGGATCTCTACGAAGTGCTCCAACAGCGAGCCGACGAACCGTCCGACTGGATTTGAATGCCATCATCATTATCAGCCGACACTAAAGACGCGCTCGCCCGGGATATACCAGAAGCGCAACATTGCCGTGTAGCACTGCTTCAGGGACTTGCGTACTACTGCCTTCCTGGAAAAAAAGACACGTTTCGTACGCAGAGACCGGCCGTTGCCCGATTATTTTGGTCGTTGTTAGAAAAACACGAAGACGCCAATATTCAAAGAGTGAGTGGAACGCGTTTGTATAAAATCCCAACCTACGAAATTGATCTTCCACCCGGTTGGCGTTCCGTTGCGCGTAGATCCGTTTGGAAATGCGATCGTAAAATGGAAGTCCGCGGAGCTTTCCTAACTGGGGGATCACTCTCGAGTACCGCTCACGGATACCATCTCGAGTTTACCACGGGAAGCGGGGATCGCGCCGACCGCCTTGCAAGCATTCTGGCTTCCCTCGGTCATATGCCCAAACTCATGGTGAGGAAGAATACGCACGTCCTGTACTACAAAAGCTTCGACGCCATTGCTGACGTACTGTCGTCAGTGGGTGCGTTCGCAGCCGTTCTGCATATTCAAGAAATACGCGCGCGTAAAGAAACCAAAAACCGCATTCATCGACTGGTGAATAGCGAGGCCGCAAACGTCGATCGGGCCGCGGTCGCCGGCGCCATCCAACGAGGCCTGATAACGTATCTGCTCGGAGCCCACCGACTACGCCACCTTCCCCCGCCGCTGCGAGAAATCGCTGAATTACGGCTGGCGCACCCCGAAGAAACATTGAGCCAACTCGGCAAACGGTGTAGTCCGCCGGTGGTAAAATCTACAGTTAACAGCCGCATCGGCCGTTTGATGCGGCTAGCAAAACATGTACAAAGTGGCCCGCTCAAAAGGGCCCATCGAAGGGAGTCAGGTAAAGAGTAGGTCCCTCGCGGCGCCGCGCGCCAGCGGACAAGGAGTCAATCGTGCGTATTGGGATTAACGGCTTCGGTAGAATCGGCAGAAATTTCGCGAAAGCCCTGTTGGAACGCCACCCCCAAATCGAGGTTGCCGCGGTCAATGATCTGACGAGCGCTGAAGAGTGCGCGCACCTTTTTAAGTACGATTCTAATTATGGCCAATTTGAAGGGAATGTCTCGCATGCAGGTGACACGCTGACCATTGACGGCCGCAGCATTAAGGTTTGCGCCGAGCGCGATCCCGGAAAGCTCCCATGGAAAGAAATGGGCGTTGAAGTGGTTATCGAGTCGACGGGTCTTTTCACCGAGGCCTCAAAAGCACGCGCTCATATCGACGGGGGAGGCGCCAAGAAAGTCATCATTTCCGCTCCTGCAAGCGGCGAGGACGTTACCCTCGTGCTGGGGGTTAATGCGCATACCTACGATCCCGAAATACATCACGTGATCTCAAATGCATCGTGCACGACCAACTGTCTGGCAACAGCCGTCAAGCCCATCGTTGACAGCCTCGGATGGAAACGCGGATTCATGTCAACGATTCATTCCTACACCAACGATCAGAATATCCTGGACGCTCCCCATAAAGACCGGCGCCGTGCGCGCAACGCGGCGACAAACATCATTCCGACATCCACCGGTGCGGCTAAAGCGTTGTACCTAACTATTCCCGAAATCAAAGGAACCTTCGATGGTTTCGCGCTCAGAGTGCCCACCCCAACCGTGTCAATGATTTATCTTGTCGCGCAAGTAAAAAAAGAAACGACCAAGGAAGAGCTCAACAAAATTTTAAGGTCGGCAGCCTCGGGCGCACTCAGTGAATACGTGCAGTACACGGATGAGCTGTTAGTTTCCAGTGATTTCAAGCGTTCGCCCTACAGCTCAATTATCGATGGTGGACTCAGCAATGCCAATGGAGATTTGATCCAAATCGGCGCTTGGTACGACAACGAGTGGGGGTATTCGTGCCGCCTCGCCGACCTAACCGACATGGTGCTTGCCAAAATCCCAGCCAACGTATAGTTAGCATTCCGATCGCAAATTTTCAAACGCTGCCTGACCTCAGCGTTACCGGCCGTCGAGTGCTCGTCCGCGAAGATCTAAACGTCCCGATGAGTGAGGGCGCGATCGCTGATTTCACGCGAGTCGATGCGGCGCTACCGACTCTGCGCTATTTGCATGAACGCGGTGCACGCACGATCGTGATATCTCACTTGGGCCGGCCCAACGGAGCGCGAGTGCAGACTTTGACGCTGCGCCCGCTTTCTGCGGCGTTGCAAGAACGTCTGGCCATACCTGTAGCGTTTGCAGAGGACTGCATCGGGACCCAAACGCTGGAAATGGTGCAGCGCCTGAAGAATGGCGATCTCTTATTGCTGGAAAATGTGCGCTTCCATGCGGAAGAAGAAGCGAATGACCCAACGTTTGTGCGAGAGCTCGCACAACTTGGCGAACTGTACGTTAACGATGCCTTCGGAACCGCACACCGGGCGCACGCGTCAACGGAAGGCGTTGCTCATCTCTTGCCAAGCGCGGCGGGTTTCTTAATGGAAACGGAGCTATTGGCGCTTAATGCATTGACGCAACATCCCGAGAAGCCATTCGTGTGCGTGATCGGCGGAGCAAAAGTCAAAGACAAAGTTGGCGTCTTTACCAATCTGATCGAACGAGTCAGTTCTTTTTGCATCGGCGGCGGAATGGCGAATACGTTTCTGGCAGCGCAAGGTCACAACGTCGGCAACTCATTGCGCGAGCGCGATGTTTCGGGTGCCGCTTCTATTCTGGACCTGGCAAAAAGAAACAGTGTAGCTATGCTTCTTCCGTTCGACGTTATAATCTCGCCGAATGTTGACGCGCAGCGCGAGGCAAAGGTGGTACCCTTGCATGGCGTGGGGGATTGGATGATTCTGGACATTGGGCCACAGACTGCGCAGCGATACGCACAGGTTATTGAAGCGGCGAAAACGGTGGTGTTCAACGGCCCCATGGGTGTATACGAAAAGCCCGCCTACCAAAGCGGCACGCGCACCATCGGCGAAGCCATTGCTCGTGCCACCCAAAACGGAGCGACGAGCGTGGTGGGCGGCGGGGATGCCGCCGCAGCCGCGTATCACCTCGGCTTTGCCAAAGGAATGACGCACGTAAGCACCGGAGGCGGAGCCACCTTGGAATTCCTTGAAGGCAAAACACTTCCAGGGGTGGCCGCATTGGCAACGGCAGTTCCCTCTTAAAATGCGCACAGTCGTCGTCGGCAATTGGAAAATGAACAAAACCATGGCCGAGGCAATGGCGTTTGCGCGTGATTTAATTGCCCTCAGCAGGCACTTCCCGCCGAGCATCGAGGTTATCGTCGCGCCGCCGTTCACCGCGCTAGAAGCTGTTGGGCGCAGTTTGAAAGGGCAAAATCGCATCGCTCTAGGAGCGCAGACCATGCACTGGCAAAACGAAGGGGCGTACACCGGCGAAATTTCACCGATGATGCTGACCGACGTGGGGGCGCGCTACGTCATCCTCGGTCACTCCGAACGGCGGGAAATGTTCGGCGAAACGGACGGATACGTTCGACTGAAGACAGTCGCCGCGCTGGCACACGGCCTCTCGCCCATTGTGGCGGTCGGCGAGACGGTCGAGGAACACAAGTCCGGGCGGACCATGGAAAAAGTGACCGGCCAAACGCGGGCTGCACTCCAGGGATTACCAACGCAAGACTTGTCACGTTGCCTGATCGCCTACGAGCCAATTTGGGCGATAGGCTCAGGAATGAGTGACGATCCGCAAAATGCCAATGAGGTGATGCGCGCGATTCGCGGTTCTGTCCTCGGCTTAGAGCAGGTTCCATTACTTTACGGGGGCAGCGTCAAGCCGGATAACATAGCCGGATTCGCCGCACAGAGCGACATCAACGGCGCACTCGTAGGCGGCGCATCCTTGGATGCCCGGTCGTTCGCCGCCATCGTAGGCGCCGCGCAGACAGTCCCTGCGTGACCAAACAACCTCTGGTTCTCGCAATCCTTGACGGATGGGGTTGCAGCGACAACACGTACGGAAACGCAATTGCCGCGGCGGATCTGCCGCACTACAGGAAATTTCTCGAATTGTACCCGTGGACGACGCTGGAAGCGAGTGGAGAAGCCGTCGGATTACCCAAGGGTGTTATGGGAAACAGCGAAGTTGGCCACACGAACTTAGGGAGCGGCCGCGTCGTTCCGCAAGGTCTGGTTGTAATCAACGATGAGATCGCAGCCGGTACGTTCGAAAGTAATTCGACACTGCAAAACTGTTTCGCACGCCTGCGGGATAGCGGTGGAACGCTTCACCTGATGGGACTGCTTTCCGAGGGGGGCGTGCATAGTTCGCTTGCCCACGTCGTTGCGCTCGTTGATGCAGCCGCCAAGGCAAAAGTCCCGTTCGCGATTCATGCGTTCACGGATGGGCGGGACACGCCGCCGCAGTCGGCGCGCGGCTACATCATGCAACTTGAAGCAAAACTCAAAAGCGTGGAGCGCAGCGGCGCTATTGCAACCGTCATCGGTCGGTTTTATGCGATGGATCGGGACAAGCGCTGGGAGCGCACGCAAACGGCCTACGATGCGCTGGTTTACGGAAGTGCTGCGAACGTCGCTTCGACGGCGCTGGAAGCAGTGGTGCGAGCGTACTCACGAGGCGAAACTGACGAATTCATCACCCCAACGATTGTAGGAGCTGCCCGGACGGTTCGCGACGGTGACGCGATCGTCTTTTTCAATTTTCGACCGGACCGAGCCCGGCAACTCACTCTCGCATTTACTCGGGAGGGGTTCAGTGAATTCCCGCTCAAGGCGTTGCACGACGTCCATTTCGCCAGCATGACCAAATATGAGGAAGATTTCGGCAATCCCGTTTTGTTTGGCCCGCGCCCACAGTACGATACGTTTGGAGAGATCCTCGCCGGTGCGGGTTTAACCCAGTTACGTTTAGCGGAAACCGAAAAATATGCGCATGTCACGTATTTTTTCAACGGTGGTCGCGAAGAGGTGTTTGCCGGCGAAGATCGCGAGCTTATCGCATCGGATCGCTCGATTCCCACCTACGATCTAGCGCCGCAAATGCGGGCGCGCGAGATTACCGATTTTGCGATCGCTGACATCGTTGCAGTAAAGCATGACGTCATCATCATGAACTATGCAAATGCAGACATGATCGGACATACGGGCCAATGGAAGCCTACGATCGAAAGCCTAGAGGTTTTGGATTCCAATCTCGACCGGCTCTCGCGAGCAGTGTTGGCAGTGGACGGTATCTTGGCGATCACGGCCGATCACGGCAATGCTGAAGAAAAAATTGACGCCGACGGAAATCCACTCACCGCCCATACCTCCAATCCTGTCCCGCTCATTCTTATCTCGCGAGAACCGCTGGGAAGCTTACTCCCAGGTGGCTGTTTGGCAGACGTTGCACCAACGTTGCTCTCGTTGCTAAAACTTCCGATACCGCATCGCATGACCGGAAGAAAATTATTGATGCGAGCCACCGCAGTTGCATAGCTCTCCCGTTTGGGGACACGATGCACTAACCGACAACGCGAAACGGGTACAAGACTACGCCGGTGGTGCCCTTGATTACGCCATCATTCTGGGCAGCGGGCTTTCGGCGGCAGTCGAAGAGAGAACGACGTTTCGCCGCGTCCCCTATAGCGAGTTCATACACATGGCCGCTGCGCCGCTCACCGGACACGCGGGTGAAGCGCTCATCGGCAGCTGGCATAACAAACGCGTCATGGCTTTCGCCGGACGGGTCCATTTATATCAAGGTTTCAGTGCGCTGGACGTAACGCGCAGCGTCGCGCTGGCAGCCAAGGCTGGAGCGAGAGCCCTCATCGTAACCAACGCCGCCGGAGCTTTGAACGAACACTATAACACCGGTGATCTGATGCTGATTAGCGATCATTTGAATTTGACTGGCGTCAACCCATTACTCATCGCGCCACCGGAGAACCCCTTCATCGACATGGCCGACGCATATTCTGTCGAGCTGCGAACATTAGCGCGCGGAGTGTACGCAGGGACAGCATCCTTGCGCGAGGGTGTCTATGCGGGCGTACTAGGTCCTAGCTATGAAACGCCGGCTGAGGCCCGATTCTTGCGCAATGCGGGCGCAGACGCAGTCGGCATGTCCACGGTGTTGGAAACCATTGCAGCCCGGGCGCATAACATGGACGTCTTAGGTATAAGCTCGATCACGAACGTGGCCGGGCATCCCCAATCACATGCCGCGGTAATAGCGACAGCCCGCGAAAGTGCGCAAAGCCTCGGCGGATTGATCGACGGCTTTCTGGTTGGAACGAGTGAAAGTTAAGCCGCAGTTCCCCCAGGAGCAAGCTGGAGATGGGCATTTCGTGCGGCAGGAAGACGCCTTTCGCGACTGGATCAGCGCCGAGAATGGAGCAACGTATCCCGCGACAGCGGGGCGCTACCACCTGTACGTTTCGCTGGCCTGTCCGTGGGCGCACCGAACGATACTTATTCGCAAGCTTAAAGGGCTCGAAGAAGTCGTGGGAATGAGCATTGTCGATCCAATTCGAGACGAACGCGGCTGGGCTTTTCGGGATGGGCCCGGAAACTCTCCCGACCCAATTAATAATTTCCGCTTTTTGAGTCAAGCATATTTGGCTACAAATCCCGGCTACCAGGGCCGGGTGACCGTTCCCGTCTTATGGGACACGCGCCTAAGGCGCATAATTAGCAATTCCGACGACGACATCATGCGGATGTTCGAAACCGAATTTAACGCATTTGGCAATGGAGACCTCGACCTCTACCCCGAGCAATATCGCAGCGAGATCGATACACTCAATACTTCGCTCTACGAAGCCGTGAACAACGGCGTCTATCTTGCCGGTTTTGCCACGGCGCAGCGACCTTACGAAGAGGCAGCGTTTCGCGTATTCGAAACCCTTGACCGATTGGAAGAACGCCTGTCGGCCCAAAGATACTTATTCGGAGCTGTTCCGCTAGAAACCGACTGGCGTCTGTTTGTTACGCTGGTACGCTTCGACGCAGTGTACCACGGCCATTTCAAATGCAACCTGCGGCGGATCAGCGATTACCCTAATTTATTTGGTTATCTGCGGGATCTTTATCAGATCGGCGGCATTGCGGCCACGGTAAACTTCGATCACATCAAGCGTCACTACTACGGCACGCATCCTGAAATCAATCCGACGCTCATCGTACCCATCGGGCCAATGCAAGACCTTAGCGTTCCTCACAACCGCGACCGACTGACTTCGACGCCCGGGTGATCCACTGACTACAGGAAAACCTGCGTACCGCGTTTGCTCTGGCGAACTTTCAGGGGTTGCACTAAAGCGGTCGCAAGATCGTGGAGTTTTGTCCATCCAACGCTTGACATCCGGCAAGCGCTAACGATATGGTACTGGTTCGCAGGTATGCTGGAGCTACAATTGCACAAAAAAAGCGTCGTCGTAGTCGGGGCGGGTATGGCGGGGCTTTCGGCTTCAGCACTGCTGGCGCGAGCCGGCTACGACGTTACACTGTTGGAAAAACAAGACCGTCCTGGTGGCCGAGCCGCACAAGAAACCTGGGACGGCTTCACATTTGATCTCGGTCCCACGCTCCTCTTTATGTGCGACGTTTATCGCGACGTCTTCGCAACTCTTGGCGAGAATTTCGATCGTGAAGTCCCCACCGTCCGGCTTTCTCCGAACTATCGCCTTAATTATGCGGATGGCCGAACGTTGACCGTCTCGCCGGTGCTCTGCGAAACCATCGCTTCGCTGGAAGCATTTCAGTCAGGCTCGAGCGCTGGCTTTCTATCGTATCTTGCGCAGGCGGCTCGGGCCTATGAAATTTCGCGTCGCGATTTTGTGGGAAAACGCATTAAAAGTGTCGGAGGGTTCGTCACGCCGCACAATGTTGTGTCGCTTGTCAAGGCCGGGGCATTCCGAAAACTTGCTGCACGCGCGCAGCGTGCATTTCTTTCTCCAGACATCGCCGCAGCATTCTCGTTCCAATCCATGTATCTGGGGATGTCTCCGTACGACAGCCCAGAACTATACAGTCTTTTGCTCTTCACGGAATTGGGCGAGGGAATTCATTTCCCGATCGGCGGCATAGGCGCGTTACCGCGGGCGCTCGATCGCGTTGCACGCAGAGCCGGCGTTCGGATGG
>JALYZK010000041.1 GCA_030945705.1 Vulcanimicrobiota bacterium
GCCGGAGTTCGCATGGTGGAACGCTTTCCCTTAACTGGTGTGGGCCCATTCGTGTTCGCAAAAATATATCCGTTGGTCAGGACACCGGACGGTGAGCCAACGGCTTTTCACGCTCACAGTTTTTTGCTTACCGTCTTCGCGGAAACCGGTTTGCTCGGCGTTACCGCCGCGCTCTTCGTGTGGTATCGATTTGTAGTCGCCCTGCGCCAGTGCTTTCGGAACAATGACACCGATAATCGCCTACTCGCTCTCGCCATTGCAGCGGGACTTGTCGGCACGTGGGTGCAAGGGCTCATCGACACCGTGAGCGTGGTAATTTTTGGACTGTGGCTCCCATTCATGGCCCTGGCGCTGAACGTTGCGAGTGACGGCCTTTTGGAGCACCCGGCGTGAAGAACGCCGGCTTGCTTTGCTTGATGGTGGTCGCAGCTTGCAATCCCCACCCCCAAACAAGGGTAAAAACTGCGCAGCAGCCGTCTGCGCGACCGGCGGCAAGTGCGGCGCCGTCATTGCACGTATTGGGCAAGGGTACCCTGCATCGGCCGGTGGTGATCATAGAGCAGGAGAAAAACCGCAAGGTTTACGAGCTGCGCGCTAAATCGTACGAATCCACCGTTGGTGCTCGAGGAGCCGGCTTCAAGGGTCGTTTCAGCCGTACGCATGTAACGTTCTTTGAACGCAACGGTACAACTCTGCGTGCCGACGCGCCTACGGCGTTGGTAGATAGGGCCGGCCAACGCGTCACTTTACAGGACGGTGTCCATGCTCAGACTAGCGCCGGGATACAATTGGCCTGCGATACGTTAACGTATGAGCGGTCCACAGGACGTATTCATGGAGAGGGAAACGTGCGAATAACGCAGCCATCACAAGGATACGATGTAACTGGCGGCAATTTTTCGAGTGATGTGGAGTTGCATGACGTGCGCATGGGATCGTGATGGCTACTGACCGAAAAATTGTTTTGCGCGATTTGCAAAAACGTTATGGTGAACGCACCGTTGTCGATCGTGTAAACGCTAGCATCGGCACCGGTGAGATCGTCGGATTGCTGGGACCCAACGGAGCAGGCAAGACGACGACCTTTTACATGGTCGTGGGGGTGGTGAAACCGGATGCTGGCAGGGTTCTGCTTGAGAGCAGCTCATACGAAACCGATTTCACGTCTGCACCAATGTATGCTCGCGCACGATTGGGAATCGGCTATCTGGCTCAGGAGAACTCGATTTTTCGAAAGCTTTCCGTCGGTGACAATATTAGGCTTATCTGGGAAATGAACGGCGTTTCCAATCCCGAGCAGGAACGCCGCCTTCCGGTACTGCTCGAAGAGTTTGGGCTTTTGCGCTTCGTCGACGCACGGGGAGACAGTCTTTCGGGTGGCGAGCGACGGCGCGTTGAAATCGCTCGCGCCATCGCCACGGAGCCGTCATTTTTGCTGCTGGATGAACCGTTTACAGGCATCGATCCGATCGCCGTAGCGGACATTCAAGTTATGATTCGTCAACTCCGCGACCGCGGTTTGGGTGTGCTCATTACTGACCACCAGGTTCGCGAAACGCTCGCCATCGTCGATCGCGCATACATTCTTAATGACGGGAAAATTGAAGTTTCGGGAACGGCGCAGGAAGTGCTCGACAGCCCGATTGCGCGGCAGTTCTACCTTGGGGAAGGCTTTCGAATATGAAGTGCTTAGCGATTTGATAAACGTCCGTCGCTCGCAAACTGCGGGCGCAACATTACGCACCTTTCGCCGGCTGCCCCTGAAGATTCTGGATCGCTATCTCTTAACGGAGTTGGCAGGTCCCTTTACGTTCGGACTCTCGGCTTTTACCCTTATTTTTTCGGCGACCCAAATTTTAAACATCGGAAAGCTGGTCTCCAATCAGCACGCGCCGCTTCTCGCGGCGATCGAAGTCTTTTTATGGTCTATACCTGGCATCGTCGTGCTCGTGATTCCGATGGCGCTACTTTTGGGAGTTCTTTTAGCGATGCAGCGCCTCTCGGGGGAAAGCGAGATAACTGCGATGAAGGCGGGCGGAATAACGCTTGTACGTATCGTGACCCCCCTCTTAATCGGGGGCTTCATAATGTCGCTCCTGGTGTTAGTCTTGCAAGAAGAAGTCGTGCCCGCGGCGGAAGATCAGCGTACGTATCTTATCAACGAAGTCATTAATCACTCGAGCGCCTTCAATCGCGATTTGACAGTATCTGCGCCTCTTCCCGGAGGAGGACGGCAGTTGACTGTGGCCACATCATTTGAACCGCATTCCCGAACGCTGCAACATGTCACGCTGGTTCAATACGATGGCCGAAATCAAGCGCAGCAAATAATTTTTGCAGATCGCGCGCGTTTTGACGCCGATCGCTGGACGCTCGAAAACGCCAGCACGTACCATTTTGAGTCCGGCGGTCAGATTTTTTCTGAACCAAGGGTTGCTCAGATGCAGGTTGAGATTGGCGAGAAGCCAACCGAGCTCGTCAAACGCGTTTCTCACAACAACCCGGAGGAGATGAGCCGCACGCAAATTGCGGAGATTGTTCGTTCCGGTCAACTTAGTTTACAAGAGCAGCGCAAATACACCGCGACCTTTCACGAAAAGCTGGCGCGGCCTTTTGCCTGCTTTGTGTTCACTTTGATCGCCGTGCCCTTTGGACTGCGAGCGGTTCGGGGA
>JALYZK010000204.1 GCA_030945705.1 Vulcanimicrobiota bacterium
GCTCTGGATCGGTGGAGCGTGGGCCTTGCGATGAGACGGTTATAATAAAAGTGAATTCCGCTGTTTGAGGTTACCGCGGAACCCGCGGGACCGGGGAGAACAGTGAACGCGAGCAGTGCCAAAATGGCAGCGCGAAAAAGTGAATTCATAACTCTCCAATTTCTCGAAAGATGTCGGTCTAATGCCCTTTCTCAATTCTGCGTCCACACTTGACGGCGAGGAAGGGCTAAAGGGACTATGCCGCCCTGCCGAAGCAGTTCTTCCGCTAAATCCCCATTGCTTTAAGAATGACGCGCTTAGGACGTTGTCCGTCAAATTCGCCATAGTGGATCCGCTCCCACGGGCCCAAATCAAGGCGTCCGTTTGTTACGGGAACGATAACTTGGTGACCGAGCAGCATGCGCTTGAGGTGCGCATCGGCATTGTCTTCACCTGTCTGGTGGTGTTTGTATCCCGCTTTGGCCGGCGCCACTTCCTCAAGCCACGTTTGGATGTCCGACCAGAGTCCTGACTCATGATCGTTCACAAATACGCTTGCCGTGATGTGCATTGCGCTAACCAAAATGAACCCGTCGGTTAATTCGGCCTTAGCGCGCGCATCTTCAACGTGCTCGGTGATATCCAAAATCTCATAACGCTTGCTCGTATTAAGGACAACATAATCCGTGTAGGTCCGGTATCCCCTATCCATTCAAACCCTCCAAAGACGACGCTCCCCGCAGGCATTTCAAGAACGCTGCTCATTAGCGCAGTACCGGTAGCTGCATTACCCCATTGGTTCACCAGGGTTCCGAGCACCGTTCTGCGTAGGTCGAAAGCGTACTTCCTTAAGAAAGACAGCGCAAGTGATGATTCAATACACCGTATGAACGGCGATACGCTTGGGATTTTAGTCGGGGGCGGTCCCGCTCCCGGTATTAACGGGGTGATCGCTTCGGCAACCATCGAAGCGATAAACAACGGTCTGCGCGTTTTAGGTATTTACGACGGATACTATCACTTAGCGAAAGGCGATACGTCGCACGTGCATGAGTTGCACATCGACGATGTCTCTCGAATTCATTTTACCGGCGGGTCGATTTTGCGAACTTCGCGGACAAACCCCGCCAAAGACGCTTCCACTTTGGCACGCTGTGTCGATGCTTTGAACCTTCTGGACGTCCGCTATCTCATTGCCATTGGTGGCGACGATACCACGTACGGGGCGACTAAAATAGCGGAGGTAACACAGGGCCGCACTGGCGTCGCAACGGTTCCCAAGACCATTGACAACGATTTGCCGCTTCCCGATAATGCTCCGACCTTTGGCTTCGAAACCGCACGTTCGGTCGGGACCAATATCATCGAAAGTTTAATGGAAGATGCGCGCACGACCGAGCGCTGGTACTTGGTGGTGAGCATGGGCAGAAAGTCAGGCGCGCTTGCCCTTGGGATGTGTAAAGCTTCCGGCGCGACGCTCGCCGTGATTCCTGAAGAATTTCCCGGCGCGGAGCTTGATTTTCAGGCAGTAGTAGGCACGATCGTGGGCGCTATCGTCAAACGAAAGTCGATGGGTCACGCTCATGGTGTCGCGGTCGTCGCCGAGGGTATCGCCGAGCGGCTCTCCACCGCCACCTTAGGCGGCGTTGAAGGAGCCGCGCGCGATGCCTACGGTCACGTTCGGCTTGCCGAGATGCCAATCGGAAACGTCTTGCGCGATGCCGTACGCCGGCGCTTACTCGAACTTGGCCTCGAAACCACTGTGGTCACTAAAGACATCGGCTACGAACTGCGCTGCGCAAAACCGGTGCCATTCGACGTTGAGTACGCACGAACGCTCGGTTACGGCGCAGTCCGCTACCTGTTGGGCGGCGGTAGCGGCGCACTGATTGCTCTTTCGGGTGGGCGCGTCACTCCCGTAAACTTGTCCGACTTACGAGACGAGAAAACAGGCCGCGTACGCGTTCGCATGGTTGACGTGACCAACGAATCCTACGAAGTGGCGCGCAAATACATGATTCGCCTAGAAGCTACCGACTTTGAAGAGCCAATGCTCTCGAGACTTGCGGCCGAAACGAATCTCGATGCACGCGGCTTCAAAGCGGCTTTTGCGAGCGCTTTGACTGCTTAGTTTCGCGGCAGAGCCGGGGTGCTGCGTTAGCTCAACTGCTTTGACATCCGAGCGCGGTGCAGAGCTACATCCCCGCGCTTGATGATCTCGCGATAATCGAGCCCGTATCCGCGAGCAGCAAAAAAAGGCTCAGCGAGTAAACTGGCCTCAGTGTAGAGGAGTCGCGCACTGAATTCTCGCGCACGAGCCTCTACGGCGTCATACAGTCTTGCGGCCACGCCGATTCCGCACGCACGGGGGCTGCGATACAACATGGCAATGTGGCCGTCTTTTTCCAGTTCGATAAAGCCGAGCGACTCGCCGTTCCGATCCGCCACAAAGGTTTCGCGCGAACGCATGCGCGCACCCCATTTCGTTGGATCCGGCACGCGAGGCGCCCACGCGCGTAGCGCTTCGGCATCATATTTTTTGCAAGCAACCTCATGCACGCTGTCATAGAAAAGCTGCGTCAACGCGTATTCATCACCCTCATGATACGGTCGGATGAGGAAACGTGGTTCACTTG
>JALYZK010000209.1 GCA_030945705.1 Vulcanimicrobiota bacterium
GCCGAACTCCGAGCGGCAAGCGAGTCCGAATCTTGCGAGCCAAAAGACGAACCGCATGCGGTTCGTCTTCTCAGCCTCGATGCAACGCGGGGCACCACATTTGACTACATCGTTGTTGCAAATGCACGCGCCGGTGCGTTTCCCCGCTACTACGCTCCGGATGCTTTTTTGTTTAGTCCCAGCCTCGGGATGATCGCGAAGGAAAACGTGGGCGACGCGCAAGCCTCGCGAACTGCGAAGTTCAGCTACTACATGTACCGCACGAAGACCCGGGAAGCATACAACCGCGAAGAACGCCGCGCCTTCGTGTACGCTCTTCGCCGCGCAAGGGTGGCTGCGGCGGTGACCGCAAGCGAACGCAGCACTAAGGGCTTACATACGCCCGAATTCCTAAGCGAACTTCAGGCGGCTCGCATCCCCAATTGTGTCGATCTTACGGACCGCTGGAAGCAGTCGCAACGTCCTTCGACAGGCTCAGGATAACTTGTCCTTCGATGCTTGGGTAAGCTGAGCTTAGCCTGGCGTGCGAGCGACGGCTAAACGCTGTGGGGAAAAAATTACCGCGCCATCACGCGGCTAAGCGCACTGGATGGCCTGGCTGTGCGTTAGTACCTTATGACGGGTTCACTAGATACTTCGACGGATCCCCAGGTCGGTTTCCGGCCGCCCGGAACGCTTGACTTAGCTAGCGCGCTGCAACGGTACACGGGGCCGTGGGGAGCACGCCAAGCCGCGCATCTGGCACGGCGCACGGGGTTTGGTCCAACGCCGCAAGAGGTGCGAAACCTAACGGCATTGCGGGCGGAAGCTGCCGTAAATTCCATACTTCATCCCTCCGCTAGCGACGTTGATTTGCCGCTTTATCCTGATGCCGCAATGCTTTATGACCGCAAGACGCGCTACCAAACCGCACAGATGTGGTGGTTGGATCGAATGTTGCGCACAAAAAACCCCTTTGCGGAAAAGATGGCACTGTTCTGGCACGGTCATTTCGCTACCAGCATGCGTAAGGTTCCACCGGCGCTTTTGGTGCGCCAGATAAGACTCTTCCGCTCGATAGGCTTAGGCGACTTTCGGTCGTTGCTCTTGGCGGTTTCACAAGATCCGGCCATGCTGATTTGGCTCGATAACCGTTACAATTACAAAGCTCATCCAAACGAAAATTACGCGCGCGAGGTAATGGAGCTTTTTGCACTAGGTTTAGGCAATTACACCGAAGACGACGTGAAAAGTGCAGCGCGAGCGTTCACGGGTTGGACTCTTGATCGAGATCAAAATTTTGTGTTTCGGCCTCGCTTACACGATGATGGCGAAAAAACGTTTTTAGGACGCACCGGTAACTTCACCGGCGAAGATATCATCGGCATCATCGTATCACAACCGATTTCGCAGCGCTTCATCGCGCGCAAGCTTCTCGAATTTTTCTTGTACTCGGATCCCGAGTCCGAACTCACCGAACAGCTTGCATCCGTGTATGCGCTTTCCGGGTATGACATCGCAAAAACGATGGGAACTCTGTTGCGATCCAACGTGTTCTACTCTACGCGCGCTTATCGCTCCATCCCAAAAAGTCCCGTTGAGTTCATGCTTGGCTTGTTGCGCTATTTCGGTGCGCAACGAATCCCTGGCGGAGCCCCCTCTACAATTGGGCGCATGGGTCAAGAAATACTTGCGCCGCCAAGCGTGAAGGGGTGGGAAGGTGGACCAACCTGGATCAACACATCAACGCTTCTGGCACGCTTTAATGCCGTGAACGCATTTGCGCAGAACCGCAAACCTGCGGAGCAACTCATTACGCCGGTCCAGATCGTCCAAGCGGCTGGCGGAATGGATGCTTCTCGAGTGCTGCAATACATTGCATCAAGTGCGGTACAAGACGATTTAACGAGCGCCACCCGACGGACATTAATGGATTACCTCCAGGCAACGCACGCCCCGAATCCGACACCTTTCGGTCCAGAAAACTTTGAAGAGCGTATTCGCGGCGCGCTTGCACTCGTTCTCAACTCACCGTCGAACCAGTTGAATTAGGAGCTGCAATGACGAACCGACGTACTTTTCTATCTTCATCGCTCAGCGTCGCCGTGCTCGGCGGTTTAGTCCCTAACTCTTTTTTGCGAGCTGCGCAAGCCCAAACGCTCAGCCCGAACGCCAAAGTTCTCGGAGACGACACGGTTTTGGTCGTCGTTCAGATGGGCGGCGGTAACGACGGCTTAAACACGGTTGTGCCATGGTCCGATGACAACTATCATCGGGTTCGCCCGACTATTCGTATCGGCGAAAAAGACGTCTTGCGCATTGATGACCGAGTGGGGCTCAATCCGGCGCTGTCCGGCCTAATGGAACTTTACAAAGAAGGGCATGTCGCAATCGTGCAAGGGGTGGGATATCCCAACCCCGACCGTTCCCACTTTCGCGCCACAGAAATATGGGAAACGGCGGCGCCTACGAAGTTTGTTTCGACGGGATGGCTTGGGCGATATCTCGATGCACAAAATTCCCAAGCCAAGACAAAAAATCCGTTTGCAGGCGTGGCGCTTGGTGATGTCATTCCCTCAGCCCTGATAGCGCAACACGTGGACGTGCCTGCAATCGGTACTCTAAACACCTTTGCCTACAATACGGGCCGCGACGCGGCGAGCAAAGCGAGCGCGGGGCAACTTTTTGACGGGGCTCGCCCGGGACAGTCACCGTATTTAGCGATGCTCCAAGATACGGCGCGCCTGGCCTTTCACGGGGGCGACGCACTTCGCTCGAAGCTTGCCGGCTATGCTCCGTCGCTTAAATATCCGAGCGATAATTTTTCAAGGCAGTTGCAACTGGCTGCCCAACTGATTACCTCGCGGACCGGAACCCGCATCATCTTCGTTTCACTCGGCTCATTTGACACGCACGTCGGTCAGCGTAATCAACAGGATCGTTTACTGAACTACATGGGGTCCGGACTCTTGGCCTTTTACAAGGACTTGGCCGCGCAGGGGCACGCAAGTCGGGTGCTGGCCATGACTTTTTCCGAGTTCGGACGACGGGTAGCGCAAAATGCCGCTAACGGTACGGATCACGGAACGGCGATGCCCTTGTTCATCGTCGGAGGAACGGTAAAAGGCGGGATTTACGGCGCGCATCCCTCGCTGACCGACCTCGACCATGGTGATTTGAAATTTGCCACCGATTTTCGAAGCGTCTACGCGACGATTCTCGAGCGGTGGCTGGGCCGCGCGCCGGACGAAATACTCTTCGGTAATTACAAACCGCTAGCGTTCGTCTGAGGGTCTTAGTTGTTGCCAAGCAAAAAGATGGAGCGTGAAAATCGCTCCTATCTCGGCCGGCGCCTACGTGCGTCACGTGTTGCCGCTGACCGCTGAATTATGGTCGGGTAAGCGCTCCTTCGAGCGATATGCAGCCGACCTCAAAGAATGTAGGACATCTCTATACGGAAAAAGGTCGATAAGGACTCTCGGACTATACG
>JALYZK010000042.1 GCA_030945705.1 Vulcanimicrobiota bacterium
CGATCGAGTTTTGTTTCCATTGATGCAGTAAACTCAAGGTCCATAATATCCCCAAAGTGCTGATTCAACAGGTCGTTCACGGCCGTGCCGATCTCTGTCGGATGAAAACGGCGCTCGGTCTGCTGCACGTATTGGCGCGCTTGGATAGTTTCAACGATTGCACTGTAGGTGGAAGGGCGGCCGATGCCGTTCTCTTCCAAGGCCTTGACAAGCGTTGCTTCCGAATAACGGGGAGGCGGTTCGGTGAAGTGCTGCTTGGGATTTAGTTGGTGAAACGTGAGGACCTGATCTTTTTCCACTCTGGGAAGTTCAATCCGGACCTTTGCATCAGCGGTACGCTTATCATCGTCTTTGCCCTCCTGATATATCTTCGTGTAACCTGCGAACTTCATCACGCTACCGCTGGCGCGAAACGTGTACCGGTTGGCCGTAATGTCAACCGTGGTTTGGTCGAAGACTGCCGCCGCCATTTGCGATGCGACAAAACGCTCCCAAATGAGCGTATAGAGTCGCAGTTCGTCTCGCTTCAGAATTCCGGCGAGTTCCTCAGGCGTTCGAGTAACTGAGGTCGGACGAATCGCCTCGTGTGCGTCCTGCGCACCCGAGCGAACCTTATGGTTGCGTCCGCCATGATAGTCCCCTCCAAAAGTATCGACGATGAACGTTCGAGCAACATCGCGAGCGGCATCGGAAATCCGCGTTGAATCGGTGCGCATGTAGGTAATGAGGCCCTGCGTACCCTCCCGGCCCAAGTCAACGCCTTCGTAAAGCGCTTGGGCAAGTTGCATGGTCCGCCGAACCCGGACGCGCAGCTTTCGAGAAGCTTCCTGTTGCAGCGTGGACGTTGTAAAGGGCGCCGGCGCATTACGCCGGGTCTCGCGCTGCCTTACCGACGCTACTTGATATGTTGCGCCGTCAAGGCCGGCAACAACCTCAGCGGCAGTTTCGCTGGTGGAAACTTCGTATTTCTCGCCGTCGCGTTCGATAAGGTCGGCGGGAAATACGATATCGCTCTGGTTCTGGGAGGATAGCAACGCGGTGATCGTCCAGTATTCTCTCGGTTGGAAGCCGCCGATCTCACGTTCGCGATCGACGATCAGTTTTACGGCTACCGACTGCACCCGGCCCGCAGAGAGTCCGCCGCGGACCTTGGCCCACAATAACGGCGAAATTTTATAGCCGACCAAACGGTCCAGAATTCGACGGGCTTGCTGCGCATTAACCCGGTCTAGGTCGATATGATGTGGCGCTTTAAGGGCCGCCATAGCCGCATCTTTGGTGATTTCATGTAATTCGATGCGCTTTGGGTCAGGCAGTTTCAGAAGCTGCGCAAGATGCCACGCAATAGCTTCGCCTTCGCGGTCGGGGTCAGTCGCCAGATAGACTTCGCTCGCGTTCTTCAACGCCGAGCGAAGGTCTTTTATGATGTCGCCCTTCCCTTTGATGGTCAAATACTTCGGTGTAAAATCGTTCTCGACGTCGACGCCCAGCGAGCTCTTAGGCAGATCACGCACGTGCCCGACGGAAGCCTTCACCACGTAACGCGCCGGCAAGAACTTCTTTATCGTTCGAGCCTTGGTGGGTGATTCAACGATGATGAGGGGCTTTTTCACGGGCCTAAGTATACTCCGGTCGTCAAGTCGGAGGCAATGACATCGCCTTTTGTCATCATCTATACGTGCCCGATATTGCCCCAAATGTTGCATATTTTCGCAATGCGTTGTACGATGCACAAAACAGCGATTGAAAACGTTTCAACGCATCGGAGAATAATTTCGAGTTCGTCCAGAGGGACGAGGAGGTTGAATGGATTCCGAGAGTATGGAAAATGGCGAGTCGATGAACGAAAGCGGTTCTTCGAATGGCCGTAGCGGACGCAAGGGTGGCCGCAAGAAATCGTCAGGACGCAAGGCGAGCACCGGTCGCAAATCCAGCGCTGGTCGTAGGAAATCGTCGGGAGGCGCAGCCGGTACCCGTAAATCGAGCGGCGGACGCAAGAAGTCCACGGGCGGACGCAAGAAGTCCAGCAATGGTCGCAAGAAGTCGGCCGGTGGACGCAAATCGAGCCGCGGCCGTAAAAAGTCTAGCTCCTAATCTAATAGGCGCACAGAAAAAGAGCGATCGCAAAAGCGACCGCTCTTTTTCGTTTACTGCGGAACTACCGGAGGTAAGACGCTCGGACCGCTGATAAGATCCGGCGCATTGCCGCCATGTTCTTCAATCCAGTGGCATGCCGCAAAATGTCCTGGAGCATATTGGTTAAACGGAGGAACGTCCACCTTGCACCGATCGAATGCTACCGGACAGCGGGTGTGAAACCGGCAGCCTGAGGGTGGATTCACAGGCGAGGGAACATCTCCGGTCAAGATAATGCGCTTACGACGATGTTCCACGTTCGGATCAGGAATGGGAATTGCGGAAAGCAGCGCTTGGGTGTAGGGGTGCATTGGATTCAGGTAAAGGTCGTCGCGATCTGCCAACTCGACGATTTTACCGACATACATGACTGCTACCCGTGTCGAGATGTGTCGAACCACCGAAAGGTCATGAGCAATGAACAGGTACGTCAGCCCTAATTGCCCCTGAAGATCTTCAAGCAAGTTGATGACCTGCGCTTGAATGGAAACGTCAAGAGCCGAAACCGGCTCATCGCAAACGATGAACTTCGGATCCACTGCAAGGGCCCGGGCGATCCCGATGCGCTGACGCTGGCCACCCGAGAATTCGTGGGGGTACCGGTTCGCATGATAAGGCTGCAAACCAACCATCTTCAGGAGTGCTTGCGTTTTGTCTTCGGCGGCGCTGCCAGTCGCGATGCCGTGGATCCGTAAAGGTTCACTAACAATGTCGCCCACGGTCATACGGGGGTTGAGAGAAGCATACGGATCTTGAAAGATGATCTGGATTTCTTTGCGCAGGCGCCGAAGTTCGCTTCGGTCCATCGCGAGGACGTTGTCTCCCTTGAAATATACTTCGCCACTGGTGGCAGGCAACAACCGCAAGAGAACTCTGCCCACGGTCGTTTTTCCCGAACCGGACTCACCCACAAGTCCTAGCGTTTCCCCCGCCGGAATACTGAAATCAACACCGTCCACCGCCCGCACGTCAGCAACATGACGCGAAAGCAGCCCCGCGCGAATAGGGAAATACTTGAACAGATTTTTTACGGTGAGCAGATCACCGGAGTCCGCACGGTTCGCAGTCGTTTCCGCAAGGACGGCCATTACAGTCCTTTCTCGGCAAGTTCTTGCGGGGTCGCAGCAAGGGCTTCTACACTTACTGCACGAGCAGTCTCTGCTTGTACTGAACGCTGATCCTTCGCGCGCTCGTCATACAGAAAACACCGCGCCACATGTCCACCGCCGAAATCGTAGATTGGGACAGGCTCATCACAAATCGGCATGCGATAGGCGCAGCGTGGAGCGAACGCACATCCCGGTGGCAAGCGCAACAGATTGGGCGGTTGACCCTTGATTGGTTCCAGACGCTTTCGCTCGTGTTGATCCAACCGGGGCAGCGACGCCAATAAGCCTTGAGTATATGGCATTTTAGGATCACTAAATATTTGTTCGGCAGTTCCGTATTCCACCATATTTCCACCGTACATGACCAGCACATTTTTGCACACTTCAGCAACAACGCCCAAGTCATGCGTAATCATAACAATCGCGGAATTGAGACGCGCCTGCATTTCGTTCATCAATTCGATAATCTGCGCCTGAATCGTTACGTCCAGTGCGGTGGTGGGCTCGTCAGCGATAAGCACTTGCGGATCGCATGACAGAGACATTGCGATCATAACCCGCTGGCGCATTCCCCCTGAAAATTGATGCGGGTAATCCTTGACGCGGTGTTCCGGCAACGGAATGCGTACCAACTTGAGCATCTCGATCGTTTTTTCGAGTGCATCTTTACGACCATATCCAAGATGAAGGGCTATCGCCTCGGAGATTTGTTCGCCGATGGTCAGGACCGGATTTAGCGAGGTCATTGGGTCCTGAAAAATCATCGCAATCTTATGACCGCGGATGCGCCGCATCTCGCTCTCGCTCTTGGTCAGCAAATTCTCGCCACTCAGAAGAATCTCGCCACCTTCTATGCGACCCGGCCTTTGTATGAGCCGCATAACTGAAAGCGCGTTAACCGATTTACCCGAGCCGGATTCGCCGACTATCCCTAGAGTCGAGCCTTGTTCGACGGCATAAGAAAGGCCGTTAACGGCCCTAACCACGCCGTCTTCCGTGTCGAAAGTCGTGCGCAGATTCTTAACTTCTAAGAGCGCCACGACGCACTAAATTCCGGTCAAAGACAGTATTGTGGCAAAAACCACGAAGACTACCGCCACGAACGTCGTGACGCGCTTGAGATTTTCTTCAAGCCCTAGCCTTCCGCGATAGGATGACTCCACG
>JALYZK010000218.1 GCA_030945705.1 Vulcanimicrobiota bacterium
CATTCAGACGCACGCATGAAAGACTGCATGACGCGCTCTACTCGTCGGATCTTTTCACCGCTCGCTTCGTAGACGCAATCTTCTTCAAGCAAGCGGGCTGCTCCGGAGAAATCGTCGGCCAAGGCACGAGCAAAACGTTCTGCAATTGACGAGACTATGTCAGGCGTTTGCTCCAATTGCACTTGCGCGCGCACGCGCATCTTCTTATATGACCTTACGTTGAAAGCCGGAAACGCGAAGGTGCCGCCGTCTTGGCTCCGGATAAGAGCGAAGTAGGGAAATGCATTGTGAAGCTACTTAGGCTACGTCCGCAATTCCGGCTTGTACGTACCGAAGCTCCAGTGATGCCCTTCGAGATCGAGGGCCGCGAAGTCATGCGAACCGTAATCTGTGTCGAACGGCGGATGAGGGATTTTCGCACCTGCCGCGGCGGCGCGCGCGTGGAGTGCATCAATTGCGGCAGCATCCGGAAGAACGACATACATGCCGCCAGTCACGACATTGACTTCTTTAGGCGAGCGTACGGGATACTCGTCGTCGCGCGTGTTGCCCAGCATGAACATATTTCCGGCGATCACGAGTTCGGCATGGGCCACCGTGCCGTCCGGGGCGTCATAAACGACGTGCGGCTCGGCCCCGAACGCCCGTTGCAGCCACGCGATCGCAGCGCGGGAATCGGTATAGCGGACCGCGGCAAAGATCGTTTGGTTGAAGGGTGTGGGCTGCATGGTCATGCTTTTATCTTACCGCACGGCCTCTGCCTCGTCTTGCAAAATGGACCCGCAGCTCAGAGGTGCGTTGCAAGCAAGCGCGGCCAGGGTCGCGGCTTCGGCAACCCTTGGGCTAGGATCGCTAGCGCGGGAACCGGCCCGGCGCTCCGCCCCGGAATCGTACGAAGCCTCGATGATGGACCAGCATAGCTGTGGAATACCCTTGACTTCTTTTTCGGAGCCCTTTGTGCCGCAGGCGTCATTGAGTTAAGATGGGGCATGTGCCGAAACATTCGTACGCTCTTCAACTTTGAGCCACCCGCAACAGACGATGAGATTCGGGCGGCTTCCACTCAGTTCGTTCGCAAGCTTTCCGGGATTACCAAACCTTCGCAGGCCAATGAAGTTGCCTTTAATCGCGCAATCGACGAAACCACCACGGTAGCACGGCAACTCATTGACTCGCTCGTAACTTCGTCTCAACCGCGCGATCGCGAGGAGTGGGCGGCACGAGCGAAGGCACGTGCAGCCGAACGATTCAGCGGGCGCACGCCATCGGGGCAACAGGCGCGCTGAGCTGTGCTGCCCGACGTTACTCTATGTCATCGAGCGAAAGAATGTTCTCATGCCTTTGCCGGTTTCGGTTGGGGCCACAAGCGGGCTCACATTCATGCGGGATTCATCTTCGCATGAAATGCTTACGCTGACGTCCGAAATACTGGTTGATCCATGGAAAGCGTGACGCGTGATACACAGGTCGGTAATAATAGCTGTCTTAGTAGCGGGTCTCGCCGCAATGCCGTCATTTGCCAGCGGTGGGTGGCAACGGGCTTCAATCGCTAAAAACCGCCTTGGGATAGGAATCGGCAATCCCTATTTCATCTTGAGACCGCATTTCAAACTGGTTTATCGAAATCGCACAGAGATAGACACGGTGGTTGTTCTCAATGAGATTAAGAACATCGATGGAGTACGCACACGCGTTGTCGAGGATCGCGTCACGCTAAATGGTAAACTCAGCGAGCTAACCCGCGACTTTTACGCGGAAGACCGGGTCTCACATGACGTCTATTACCTAGGAGAAGATGTCAATGAGTATCGGGATGGCAAGCTCGTTGGTCATTCCGGATCTTGGCGATCGGGGCAGAAGGGAGCGCACTTTGGACTGGTGATGCCCGCAAATGCCAGAGTCGGGATGCGTTTCTATCAAGAGTACGCGCGGCATTCGGGTATGGACCGTGCAGAAATCATTGCCATCGATTCAGTCGCAAGCACGGCCGCAGGAACGTTCCTCGGCTGTATCATGATGCGCGAGACAAATCCGCTGGAGCCATCCGCTATTGAAATCAAATATTACGCACCGAACATTGGCGTCGTGAAGGACGCTGACTCGCAACTCATCTACCACAGTTCCTAGTCCAGTGCGGAGTAAGTCCCTTAGCCTGCCGGCGTCGAGGCGAATGACTCGCGGTCGTCGATATCGAGCATCTGGAATACGTTGGTGAGTTGCGGATCTTCACGCAGACACTTATATTCTCCAATGAGTTCGGGACGACGTTCCGGCGTGATCTCTCGCTTGCTCAACGTCGCGTTGATCTCGTCGTATGTCGCCGGATCGCTATGCGCGTGCACCCATTGCGCCACGCCCTCATCGGTTTGGAAATCCCGGACGGCCTTCATAAATTCGGCTTCGCCGATGCCCAGCGCATCGAGCAAACGAATCGAAATGCCGGAAAGCTTGTAGTTGCCTTGGGTCTCCGACAGTACTGCGCGTGCCTTGTCGATCGTCCGTGCCAGCAAAACCAACCCCCCTACCATAACGCTTGGCGAGCGAGGGGGCTGTGTGCGTAAATCCATGGGCTCCATCACTCCAATCTAAACACATAAACATCTGTGGAATAAACGCGACAATTCTCTATCGTGGCAATCGGGCTGGAAGTTAACCTTAGCCTATTTTTGCATCCCGTGACTCTTGATAAAATCCGCGACGCTCGAAGTCGCCTTTGCGGCGAGCGGAAGTGCGGGCTGAGAATAGGTTGCGAAATTTTGGGCCATGTCCGCAGGTGCATCGCGCAAGACGTGGTTCATACCGTCAATCAGCACCAGCTGTGCCTTAGGGTTGAAGGAGGCTAGACGCTTAGCGTCATTTACTCCGACTTGCAGGTCCGTTGTGCCTTGGACGATTAGTATGGGGACTCGAAGCTTCGCGATCTCCTGCGCTGGATCATATTTAAACCAGGAGATCAAGTATGGCTGCACCGATGCGCGAAAAAGCGCGTTGAGCGTCGGATATGGTGTTTGTAATGCGCTCACCGTTTTGCCGCCTCTGAGCGAGTCCAAATCCGCATCCACTTGAGCAACGTATTCCACCGGTAGCCGCGGCGGGGTAAGCTGGGACTTCAAGGCGTCGGCGCCGTTCATTCCTGCGCCTTCCAGGGAGACGTAAGAGGAAACGTTGGCATCACGCTGCGCTGTCAACATGGCGATCAGCGAACCTTCGCTGTGCCCAAGGA
>JALYZK010000220.1 GCA_030945705.1 Vulcanimicrobiota bacterium
GGACGAAAAGGATAATATCGCGGCCCTGTTGCGCTAATATTTGATACTTAGCCAATTGGGCTACCCGCTCTCGCATCTCCACCGAACGGGGATTTCTATGCTCGCACGGCGTGCTCTCGCCCTGGCCATTGGCCCGTTGCCACGGACGAGCACCGGCCGCGTCGCCCGCTTTTTGCGGAAAGGCAACTGTGTCGACTTCGTCGCTTTTGGGTTGTCCTTGCTTGTTATTCACGGCTGTCCTTGCGCGTCCTTACCAAAATCATTTGTCACTGTCCGCGTTGATGAAGCGCGCTATCGATTATGACACCCATTCCATATAAGACGCCACTGCCCAGGCCTACCAAGGAACACTAGCACGCTCAGATACGTAGTTCGGTGAGAAATCCACGCAACTAAAGCGCGAGCGAGACAGCAGCGTCCAACAGTGCGAAAACTTAACAACGGTCATTGAGCCGATCCGTCGCGTTCTGTGCCTGGGGAGAGCCGCTGAGGCTTTCGATCGTTGAGGCGTCGGGGCTAATTGCAAGAACTGGTCTATTGAGCGGAGCCTCGCCGCGGCTGCGCGCAGAAGCTGCGAGCGAAGTTGCTCGCGCTGCTCAAGGATCTCAATGTACCTAGGAACGTCTTGTACCGGCGCCCCCTGAAGATGTTGCCTATTTCGCCTGCGTAAGTGTGACTCCGACTTTTGGGGGGGGATCAACGGTCCTTAGGCTGCTGCGAAGGGCCGAAATGACCTTTCGGCTATGGCTCGGCTGCCGTATCGTTGAATGAAGTCTATGTCAAACCTCGAGCGGCCTCGGCGCATCGCGGACTTGGTTTTGCATCACGCCGGTGATGATTACCTCGTGCACGACCAGAAACACGCCAAAGTTCACGTTCTCAACACAGCTGCAGGACTGGTGCTGTCCCTTTGTGATGGGGAACATTCGGTTCCGGAAATTGTTGACGGCATAGACCAAGCGTGTACCCTCAAACGTAACGAGGCGGAACGCGACGTAACGCGCATTCTACGTGAATTCGAGAAGCTTTACTTACTAGAACGGACGTAAGGTCGCTCGCGATGCAGCGCTCCCAGGCACCAATTATCGTTGTGCGTGAAGTTGCTAAGGATTTCCCCGGCGGCGTTCGTTTCCCAAGGCATCTTTGGAGTAGGGCGCCGGCCGTTCATGCATTGGAAAACGTCTCTTTTACCATTGGTAAAGGAGAACTTTTTGGCTTACTCGGTGCCAATGGCGCCGGGAAAACCACCTTACTCAAACTCCTTGCAACACTTCTTTTACCGAGCCGCGGAACGATTGCGATTGATGGCTTCGACGCGGTACGGGATTCGATGCAGGCAAAACGGCGCATCGGTTTATGTTCCAGCGACGAGCACAGTTTCTTTTTTCGCCTATCTTCCCGTGCGAATCTTGAGTTTTTTGGACATTTGGCTGGATTACGCGGCGCAGGTTTGCATCAACGCATTCAAGAGCTGGTCGACCTGCTGCGAGCAACTGACTTCATCAATCGCCGGTTTGACACGCTATCATCGGGCATGAAACAGCGGCTTGCTGTCATGCGGGCGCTGCTCGCCGATCCGGAAATCGTAATCCTAGATGAACCCACCCGTGCGGTCGATCCCGTTCACACGCAAGAGTTGCATGAATTCATCCGTGGGGAACTTGTAGAACGTCGCGGTAAAACTATCGTGATAGCGACGAATCAATTGGATGAAGCCTGGCGTCTATGCGACCGCGTAGCAATAATGGCGCGCGGGCAAATCGTTGCGATGGGTCCGCCACGCGAGCTGGCTTTAGAGAAACAACGCGTTTTGCGCTACCGGCTTTTACTTGACCGTAAAAATGAGTCGCTACTAAAGCGAACCCAGGCGCTTGCGGGCGTTCTCAACATCGAGGTGATTTCCCACGGAGTTGAAGTCGAGGTCACCATTACTATTCAAGCGACAGCCGGGTCAATCAACCAACTTCTGCAGGCAGTGAGTGCAAACGGCACCGTCCTGCGCGACTTCCGCTCGCTGGAGGTTACTCCGATCGAGGTATTTGCACACTTTTCGGGCCTGCTTCCATCATGATAAGGGCGGTTCGGCTTCGTTCTGATCTATTGGCAGAAATATGGGATAAAATGTCCGCCGTTTTCGTACGCGATGCCCGACTCGCCGTTTCTTACTGGGTAAATTTTGCCTTGGGTTGGCTAGGCATTAGTGTTGAGGTAGTCATCTTATCTTTTATCGCCACCTTGGTCGCGGGTAACCATAAGTTTGGTTTCGGCGGCAGCGTGAGTTACTTTCAATTTGTGGTCATCAACGTTGCGTTCGTGCGCTTTCAAAGTACGGCGTTAACTGCCTTCTCCGACGCAATCCGTGATGGTCAGACGTACGGAACCCTGGAAGTGATCTTGGCCACGCCCACACAACTGCCGCTCATTGTCTTGTCAGCGGGGCTGTGGGCGTTCGTGTATACTGCTTTGCAGACCGCAATCTATCTCGCCGTGGCTACCGCGTTCGGCTTAGATCTCCATCGCGTGAATCTCGCGGGCGCACTTATATTGCTTGTGCTAACGATTACCGCCGTTTCACCCCTCGGTATCCTCGCAGCCGCAGCAACGATTCGGTGGAAAAAGACGGGGTTTGTTACCTGGGCTATGGGTAGCCTTACGATCCTCGGAAGCGGCGTATACTTTCCTTGGAACCGATTGCCGCATGCCTTACAGATCGTCGGCTGGCTCTTGCCAATAACGCACGCCCTCAACGGCTTCCGCGCCGCGGTAGCTGGTGCTTCGACCGCACAGCTTCTGTCTGAGTGCTTGTGGCTCTTCGTTGCAACGTTAGGTCTGATGCCCGTTGCGCTGCTTACATTTAACTCCGCGGTCCGAGATGCTAAGATGCAGGGTACCCTTGGCCAGTATTGATTTGCCGATGGATCGTTCTACTTTTGCGTTGCGCCCGACGGCGCGCTACTTATGCATTGAGACTGATAGCCTCGCGGTTAAGCGGTATCTCGAATTGGCCTACGCACGCATACGATTGCCGTCCATGCGCTCGGCCCGCAGTGCGGGAGCCCTTGACCGGGGCGTGCTGAGGGTACACCCTCCCGCCAGCTGCCGCTTCAACAATGTGGTTATGCCCCTTGCGAGTCTGCGCCAACAACCGATCTCGCGTGCCTCCGCCATATTGGCCGCAAATGAGTTGTTTTGGAATTGCATTGCACTGGATGACCGATGGCTATCACTGTATGGGTGTGCGTTAACCGTTGGCACACGTGCCGTTATCTTGGCAGCACCGTCGCGCACTGGAAAAACTACGTTAGCCATGTCGTTGCTTGCGCGGGGCACGCGGCTCCACAGCGATGAGATTGTGTGCATCCGCCATAGGGACTTATTAGTCTCTGGTTTGCAGCGCACGCTCGTTATGCGGGAGCCGTCGGTAGCGTTGCTTGGTGACGATCGCATAGCGCGCTTCTGCCAAACACACAGGTCAATGGGCCGGGCACACTCTCGAGTTTGGCACTTCATGGAACCCGAGGAAATCTTTGGGACACACGCTTGGTCCGAGCCCTCTTGCCTCGGAGCCGTTATCTTTTTGGAAACCTCAACATCCACTAGTGCCAAAATTCGTGAGTTGAACAAAACCGCGGGCACGGCTCGCCTTTTTCCCCTGATAAAAGGGGCTGCTGGTACGGTCAGCGAGATTGCAACACTGCGAGGGGCGTTTTCAGGGGTTTGCTTTTTCACGCTTACGCTGGGCCAGCCGACCCACAGTGCGCAAGTTGTTTTAGAAGCGCTGTCACAATGCTAATTACAGCAGGAATGTTGCGGCCGCTGAGCCTCGATCCCACCGAAGTTAAAGCGCTTTGCGGCACTGCGCGCATTCGCGTGCCGCTCAGTATAGCCGGCTTCACGTGGGTGGTCGCCTTTGACGATAGCCAAGCCGCAAACGCGTTCCGCTCTCGCTACCGTCAGCTTTTAGCGAAAGAAACGAACGGCCACACTGACGCTTTCGCCCTGCGAGAGTCTTCGCACGGCATGATTTTTGGTTCGGTTGCAAGGGCCGTGTTCCATTGGCCGCACGGAAGATTATCAACCCGAGCGTTCGTGTTTCTCACCGACGCTGTTACAATTAGTTCTTTCTTCTTCACGACACCCCACGTTATCTCGCTGCATGCCGCGGCAGTTGGGGCTTCTGGTAACGTCGCCGCCATCGTCGGGGATTCAAATGCGGGCAAAACGACTACCGCCATTGCTTGCGCGCGACGCGGATTGCAGCTGTATACGGATGAACGGTGCGTCGTCCTGGGCGATGATCGCGTGATGCCCTTTCCGCGCGCAGTCAATATTCGTAAGGGCGGCCTAGCGTTGTTAACTGGCGACGCCGCCCGCGTCACGGACGATCTTGCTGAGCGTTTGCGCCGGAAACGACGCGGTAGCTGGGAAAACGCCGACTATCGCCGGCTCCTCGGAAGTTGGCATCCACCGCTCGCGGGGCGTTTGCGCAGTCTGTTTTTGCTCGCCCGGAACGGCCGGGGGCCATGTATAGAACCGATCCCAGCGACAGCTGCGGTGCGCGGCACTCTGCAGTGGGCCCAGTGTTCCGCTAACGGCATCGAACGCTTCGGGCGTTTACTGCGCTTGTTCTCCAACGTGGACTGCTATCGATTGAATTTGGGGAGTCCTGACGAAACCGCACGGCTCATCGAGCAGACGATTTTGGGCGACGCCGTCAACGGATCAGGAGGAACAGATTCATGACGACGCGCCTACCGATTCACGGAACGAGCATGTTACCGCTGCTCCGCGAG
>JALYZK010000045.1 GCA_030945705.1 Vulcanimicrobiota bacterium
GGGTATAACTTGCTATGTCTCGAGACATTAAAACTCAACAGACCCCAGAGGAGGGCGGGATGAATCCGCAAGATCCACCTGGGCAAACCAGCGCCGGACGCGAGTAGCTGAGTCTACTTTTCTCGGCGAAACGATAAAATGAAGAAGCCACGCGAGCGCATGGCTTCTTTTTTTATTCACGAAAAGGCTGCTCAATGAAGATTGGAATCGTTGGATCAGGCCGCATGGGCAGCAATATGGCACTCCATCTCGACGACGTAGGGTGGGATGTAGAGGTGGTCTATGACGTAGACCCCGCGGCGGCAAACGTCTTGGCAGAGCAAGTCGGCGCCGTGGTTCCAGCAACGCTTGCCGACGTCACCGATTTGTCAGAAACAATAGTTACCGTGGTGAGCGATGATGACGCCATGTACACTATCTTTGCTACTGACGGTGATAGCTTACTTACAAACGCCACAGGCAAATTGTTCGTTAACTGCGCGACCGTTACTCCGCAAGTACACCTAGAGGTTGAACGCCGATGCGATGCGCGCGGCGCAAGGAGTTTGGAAGCGTGCATGGCGAGTTCTATCCCGCAAGCACGGGACGGCTCGCTCTATCTCATGTGCGGTGGCCGCCAAGATGTTTTCGAAGAGGCGAAGCCGCTTCTCAAAGCACTGAGTTCCTCGCTTCGGTATATCGGTAGCGCCGGTAAAGCGGCGCAGGTAAAAGCTTTGGTAAACATGCTCATGAATATTAATACCGCAGGACTTGCCGAGGCGTTGGGTCTTGGGGATGCTTTGGGATTGGATCTCTCGATGTTACGCGAAGTTTTTTCTCAGACGGGTGCCGCATCGCGAGTGTTGGTAACCGATGGTGAGGACATGCAAAACCGCGAGCATGAAACGTTTTTTTCTGCAGCGCACGCTGCCAAAGATTCGCATATCGCTTTGACCCTCGCCGAAGGTGCGGCCCTTGAACTGCCGCTGGCGCGCGCGACAGCGCAGCAGTACGATCGCATGATTGAAGAACGCTTAGGCGATCTCGACAAGTCGGGCATCGCTGAATTAACCTTTGCATGCCGGCACCCTTCGAGAAGCTCAAAACTGACGAGGCATCGTTCAAGTTCACCGAGTTAGTTATTCGATCAGTTCGATCAATGCACGGTCGGCGGAATCGTCGGTGGGTCGGCTGGCAAACCATGCATCGAAAATCTCATGTGCGGTCGCCGGCGACGTGCTCCGCAAACTAAGCGCCAATACATTGGCATCATTCCATGCGCACCGGCGGCAGTTTCGGGGTCGTTGCAAAGCGCCGCACGATTTCCCGCAATCTTATTGGCTGCTATCGAAACACCGGTTCCGGTCCAGCAGAAACCACGCCGCAATCCGCTTGCGCCGATGCCACGGCTTCTCCAATGCGGCGGCCAACGATGGGCCAAGCTTTGTCTTCCGAGGGATTGAGGGCACCGTGCAACGAAACGAGGTGCCCGCGCGAGCGCAAATCCTCCGCCAAGGACGCTGTTAATTCGGTTGCTTCGTCACTCCCAAGCGCAATTCGCATTGCGCTCTAATACCACTACGTGACCGTGATTACATCCGCGTTAATCGATCCGTCCGAGGTAGCTTGCCCTTGCACGTCGACGTGCTGACCTTGTTGGATAGTCGAGCCGCGGGGATTGATTACCGTCCCTCTATGCAGATGAATCGAACGATAGGTGCCGTTGCTGAACTGCACTTGCATCTCGAAACGACGGAAATAGGTGACGACTCCACGGGCCCGGTTAGACTCCCAGCCGAACTGTGATTTGAGCTGCGTTGCCAGCGCGTTGATGACGGATTGCACTACCGGATTGGTATTTGGCGGCATGGTCGGCAGCGGAGCCGCGGTTGCTACCGGGGCCGGAGAAGCGGCGGGAACGGGAGGAGCAGCACTTTGAGCCAGCGCTGCGAAACCGCACGTAGAGAAAAGGGCGAGCGCGAAGACACCGACAAATCGCGATTTCATACTGCTTCAACGCATTAATAGCTATATGTGGTTCCAATAGTGCGGCTTGCCTCGACCGTCATGCTCGTGCGCCCTTGCGACCAGGGGGCTTCTTACGAAGCCTTCATGTTGCGACGCAGCGCCAAAAGCGCGTTTGCTCCAGATGCTTTTGTTTTTCCCGGCGGGACGCTCGACAAAACCGATGTGAGTGCCGCTATGCTGGCACGAGCGGTCGGAATCGAGCCCCTGCGTCTGGCAGTCATGTTTCGCGCCGAGTCCTCGCCTCTACTCGAAAATCGGGTGGAAGCCGTGACCGAACAACAACAAGCGGGCCTCCTTGTTGCGGCGATACGAGAATTGTACGAAGAGGCGGGTGTTTTGATCGCCGCTAATCGCGACGGCGTGCGCAAACCAGATAGCTTTTTTTTGGATAAGGCCGAGCCGATACACCACGGTCGCCAAGCCGTGGCTGGAGGAAGGCTTCAATTTTCGCAGTTTCTTGAGGAACTCGACGCATATGCAGATGCGACCGCCTTGACCCTGTTTTCGCAATGGATTACTCCACCGAGCGAACCGCGCCGCTACAACGCGCACTTCTTCCTAGCGTGCGCTCCCAGCGATCAGCCGGCCCTCGCGGATGCATTGGAGACACATGACGGCGTTTGGATCCAACCCAAGATTGCTCTCGAGCGCAAAGCGGCCGGTACGTTCACCATGGTCTATCCGACGCTCAAACATATGGAACGCCTCGCGTGCTTCCGCACTATTGGAGAATTGCTGCACTTCGCCCAATCCAAAAAGATTGTGAGCATCATGCCGAACCGCTCGCATTCCGAGGGATTCACCTTACCGGAAGAATTGGAATTTACTTGGTAAGGTTGAGCCGGGGCATATATCGCCTTCGTGCACCCAATCCCTCAGCGATGACGCTAAGTGGCACTAACACATACATCGTCGCAAGCGGTGATGGCAAGGCGGTGTGCATCGATCCTGGGCCCGCGATGCAACACCATATCGATGCAGTCCTGGTTGCAATGCGCGAACTCGAGCTAACACTGGAATCAATCGCCGTGACGCATGGACACCCCGATCACGCTCCGGGAGCCGAGATGCTTGCTCGTATCACAAACACGCCTGTATACGCCCATCCGAATGCACAATTTCCACATTCAGATACCCTAACTGACAATGACATATTGCGCTTTGGCCAAGCGAGCTTAAGAGCCGTGGACACACCCGGGCACACCTTCGATCATTTATCGTTTTATCTGGAAGATGAGCAAGCACTGTTTACGGGAGACGTCGTTCTTGGTGAGGGAACGGTGGTCGTTGCGCCACCTGGCGGAGCTATGCGACCGTATCAAGCAACCTTAGAGCGCCTGGCAAAACAATTTGTCCAAGCGCGGCACCTCTACGGCGGACATGGGCCGGCGGTGGACGATCCAGCAAGTAAATTGCAAGAATACATCGACCATCGGCGTTTGCGAGAAAAAGAAATTGTCTTGGCGCTTTCCGAGAAATCGCGCACTATTCCCGAACTCGTGCGGCAGATTTATGCCAACGTCGATGCAATCTTATGGCCCGCGGCAGCGCGCCAAGTCCTGGCCTATCTCATTGCCTTGAAAGACGAAGGGCGAGTCCGCTCTATTTCAACCGGACAGCTTCCTACGGCGGATGAAAGCGTGATCCTCGAGCCCGCCTGGGACTCCAACGTCGATGCAGAAAGCGCCGCAGTCGCCCAGGCCGAACTGGGCGCGTTCATCAACATCCAAATTCTCTACCGCTACGAAATTATTAGCTGACCGTCAACACGATCTTGCCAAATTGTTCGGCCTCGTTCAGACGCTGCGCGGCCGCAGCGGCATCTTCGAGTGGAAAAATTTGATCGATAACGGGTTTCACACCGGTGTTGAATACCTCAAGCATTCCGGCAAAGTCGGCGGGACTGCCCATCGAAGTTCCAAATACATTAAGGTGTTTCCAAAATATCGGAAACATCCTAATGTTGGAATCACCGTTAGTCCCGCCGTACGTTACGACGCGTGCGCCGGTTCTGGTCACTTCTAGCGCCCGAGCAAATGATTCACCACCGGCCGAATCGATCACCACATCGACACCATCGGGAGATGCCTTGCGCACTTCTTTGTACCAAGTGGCGGAAGTTTTGTAATTAATTGCAACATCGGCGCCCAAGGATGTCGCGATGCCCAGTTTCCGATCGCTGGAGGACGTCACAATCGCACGGGCACCTACATGTTTTGCAAATAGCAGCACAAACGTTTGCACGCCCCCGCCGACTCCAGTTATTAGAATCGTTTCTCCGGCCTGGAGTTGCGCGCGCGTGAATGTTGCTCGATATGCTGTTAACCCGCCCATCGGAATGGCGGCCGCTTGTTCGAATGACAGGGCAGCTGGCTTTGCAAAAACATTCTCTTGGGGGACGCTGACATATTGGGCAAAGGTCCCGTCGCGCGGCATTCCTAAGATCGAGCCTTTCGCATCCCAGAACGCAGGATCGTCTCCCCAATCGAGCATGGGATTGATAAGCACCGGCGATCCAACTGGTGGCGCTTCGACGCCCGCACCGAGCGCAGCAACTTCGCCGGCTCCATCCGAGCCGAGAGTGCGCGGCAGGGCTATTCCAGGATACAAACCCTGCGTAATAAAAATGTCCCGATGGTTCAGTGCGGCGGCGCGGATGCGGACCAATATTTCGCCTGGACTGGGTACGGGATTATCAATCGCATCTATTCGCATTTGCTGCGGTCCACCGATTTCATGAAGTCGAACGGCTCGCATGCTAAACGCCTATCTTACACGGGTTTTTATACGATGGAGATCGCCTAGGATCACGGCCAAATCTACGGTTTCCGTTTGTGCAGAATAAACTGGTGATGCTCCGGATCTTCGCCGAAGGCCATATGACACGCCGGGGTTTCCGTGACCTCACCATGGTCATGAAATTGCACGTCGTTCTTCTTTGCCTCAGCCACGGCTTTAGCTACATCGTCCACGGCGAACATGGCGCTACCACTATGGAATCCGTCTTTTCCTTCGGTCTGGTAAAGCCCGAAGCTATTACCGTCGGAAAAAGTCCATTCACTCAGTCTTCCCGGCCAGTGCATGTTTGGTTGTGCTCCCAACAGATCAGTATAAAATCTTGTTTCTTGTTCGATATCTTTGACGGTGTAGTACACCGCGTCGATGCCGCTGACTTTCAACTTCATTCTCCACTCGGACAGATCCAGATTAGGGCTTCCAACGATAGCGTTTCATGATGCTTTGCTGGGCTCGTACCGCGTCCGTCGCGCCGCCAGAGAAGCTTCATTGGGGCCGCCCCTACTTTAGAACTTTGGGGCGCGGCGCCGGTTTCCTTATCGAGTTCCAGTCGGTTCCCAAGCGTTCGCTTCCTCGCAGCGGTCTGACCACCAATCGCTGTGTCAAAGACGCCTCAGTCATAGGCATCGAGAGACGCCCGACGTACACTCATTGAGTATGGACTTTCGGGGCCTTGCCCGTGTCACGCGTACCTTTAAAGTGGAAATGGGCCATTTTCGGGCGCAGGGTGCCCCTGCCGTTATCGTTTCCGCTTGCGGGCTGGCCTTAGCGGCGGGACTCATGCGTGCAATCAACCAGAATGCCGCAATACTGCCGGACACACTCCGGGAAGCGAAGGGCTTGGTTGATTCGCTTAAGGCGGAACGCGCGGCGCCGCAACTGAAGTCGTAGAACGCATGATTCATAACGATGCGCTGACCGCACTGATTCGAAACGCCATGCCGGACGCCCAAGTCGAAATCCACGACCGCACTGGAACCATGGACCACTTCAACGTCCGCGTTGCGTCGGGTCATTTCTCCGGCAAAACGCTGATCGAACAACACCAACTCGTATACGGTGCGCTCAAGGACGCTCTGCGCGACGGCAGAGTCCACGCCGTCGAACTTAAAACCGAAGTACTGGAGAAATAGCGATGTCCGAACAGCTCGTTCAGGAAATAACCGATGAGATCGCCGCACATAAGATTTTAGTTTACGGCAAAGG
>JALYZK010000008.1 GCA_030945705.1 Vulcanimicrobiota bacterium
GCAGGCAGTTTGGGACGGCACGGGGAGTTACATTCGGTCTCACGGTTATCAAGATTCAGGCATAGGGTTCAAGTACGAACTCAAGCCTACGAGACGCTACATCGTTGCCTTAGATGGACTTTATACGGCACCAACTGGGACCGCGAACTATACCCTAGGAGGCCCAACGTACACGGCCAATCTCGACATCGCCTATGCAATCACTCCGACGTGGGGGGTTGGGACAACCCTCGCCTTTCAAAACACGAGTGGATTCAAGGCAGACGGTAAGCAGTCGCGCTATCAAGCATTCATGCCATCAGTCGCCATGACCACACAGCTCAGGAATAACTATCAACTCTACGCCGAGTACGTGTACCTCAGCAAACTCGCACCCGACCAAACGGGCCGGGGCACGATCGACTATGGAGTTCAGCATCTCCTGAGCAAACGATTCGAGGTCGACGTCGAACAGGGAATTTCAATCACGCCAGATCGCAATCTGCGTTTTCAGTATTTCGCGATCGGCTTTGGCTGGCAGCTACGTTAACACTTCGCTAATTTACCGGGGCGATGTCCTCCAGGAGTGCATTCTTCTTACTCCGCAGGTGTAGTAGCCGTGCGCAGCCCGGTATTTTTGCGCGCCTCGCGACAGCTTTGCGAGTCTGCGGGGCGCCTTCGCACGGTAGATGCATTGCAAAGACTGCTTGTGCGTGGACATGACACCAGATACCACTTCGCGTTTAGAAAATCTCACTACCCGTACGGTCTGCGGCAGAGTGCGGAGATTTGCTACGACACGTATCCCCTCGTTGCAGCCGACAGTGAAAAGGGCAGTGCGCGTTTGAACTAAGCCCGCTTTGCGCGCACTGAGACGATACTTGCCCGCCGGCACCCCTCGCAATTCGAAATACCCACTTGGCGGAGTCATCACCGTAATGCTTGCTGGGCCACTCAAATTCACAGCGGCACCAGACACGGGACTTTGGCTGTACCAATGACGGACCGCCACAAATATGTTTGCGGAGTCCTGATTCGCACATCTCAAAGTCGCGGACGATAGTCCACTTGCCGGCACGCCAAGCTGAGCTTGCGCTCCTACCTTATTGTTATCCCCGTCGGCGCATGTCGAATTGCCTTGGCCCTTTCCAGTTTGCCGCACGGGACCGAACTTCCATCGCTTGCAGACCGTGCGCTTTTGTGAGGGCGGGATGCTTGCGGCGGTTGTGGCAGTGGTATTCGGGGAGCTGACCGATGAAACTTGAGCGTCCGAATTTAACATCACGGCGACAGTGTTGCCGATGCGGAGTTGGCCCAAATCAAACAAGCCACCTAGACAATTGCAGCCGAATGACTGAATTTGTCCGCTCGCAAGCTTCAAGGTTATTTGGCTGGCAGTAACACTAAGGATTTGCCCAACCATCCGGCCTGCCTCCGGAAAACGCACGAGCGATGTAACGCTGGCGTTCCGATCCAAATTGACGATAATGGGATCACCGACGGTAATATCCCCAAGGTTCGGCAAAACGTTGGCGCACGCACACGCCAAGTTTGCAATATCGCCGCTTCCCAGCATTATTGAGACAGACCTCGGTCCGGACGATGTGATTTGTCCGACTATTCGAGTGCCATCGGGAATCGCAGCCAAGTTTGTCAAACGCCCTTGGGGGTCGCCGATAGCGTACACTGCCAGTCCCGGGACCAGCGATATTCCGTTGAGCGTACGGCCGGCACACGTCGAGCACTGCAGTGTCTGCACGGTTCCGTCGCCGAGGTCCAAGCTTACTGCCGAATCCGTAGCTTTAATGATACGTCCGATGTAACGTTTTTGTATCTTCGGGATGGCGGCCAAAACACTATTAAGTTCTTTTGACGTCAATAACTTGCGAGCAAACAATCCGTCGTTGGACGCAAGCGCAACGGTTTCTCCTTTTGCCGCCTTTACGATGCGCAGTACAGCGGTATCTGCGACGAATCGACGCAGCGTGCCATCGCGAAATCGCAATGTTACATTCTTGCCGACGACTTCCGTAATAAACCCCACGTAGACACCGGCATAGGGTGCCGGTCTGCGATCAGTACGACGTATGTGCACGATGGCTGCGTGGCTGTCTGCAGTTATTTCGACTTTGCTACCGATACGAATGCCGGACGCGGCAGCAGTACCGCGCGGAACTCTTAGGACTGCAGGTCCCCCCGTCGTCCCAACCGTGAGTGTGTCGTTCGTTATTGCCGTCACTGTAGTTTGGAGCGGTTTGGCAAGACCGGCTGGGAGCTTCGCGCCCGCTAGGCTGCCTTTAAAGATTCGTTGCGGTCGCGCGCCGCTGTTTGGCAAGCCGCCGTTTTCATTAGAAAGGATTTGGCCGCTGGAGCCAATCCGAACACCAGGACCAACCGCTGTGCTTGGAACAGAAATTAGCGGGCCCTTTGGGCCGGTTGGCCCACTTGGGCCCAGCGTACCGCCCAGTTGCGACGTGATGGTCCGCGTCACGCTATTTAGCGTAGTGTTCACGAGACCGCCGGCGCTAGCCGCTACCGTTGTCAGCCCGAACACGGCGCTAAACGCCGTAAAGATGTTAATCGAAGAAGCTAGCTTGCGGGATGCCATAATTTCCTCACAAAGAAGCGGATGAAACGGCTCAACACGTGCGCCAGCTCCCGTTGACATAGCAGTATATCACCGGCGGTCCGGCCATGGATGGAGCAGCAGGGACATCCGCTTCGGCGTTTGTTTGCTCGACGACATAGGTGTCAGTATATGGGCCAGAATTTCCGGCTTGCGCTCGCGCTACGGTCACTTCCTGGGGATGCGCAACCGGTGGCAAGGCCGGAATCATTCTTTGGAAAGCTGGCGTTCGGGCCCTGATGGCGTGCGCGGATCGAACTCCAGCGAGTCTCTTCGAAGTTCGCTCGGAGACAGCTAGCGACGGCACGAGGGGCGCTGAGTGCGAGCGAAGCAATCTGCGCGCTTTGAGTCCATGGGCAATAATGCGCAGGGCACTCGGCTGCGGTAGGTGCGCGGCAATACGCACATGCGGGATTACGTTTCCTGCAATCCAGACGTTCACACGAGGTCGCCCATCGAGCCCAGACCGCACTGCGGCGTTCGGAGCCACCGCCGTGTTCTCGCGGTTCACAATTGGAAAGTGTATGAACGCGAAAAACGTTACGGCCGCTAACAATGCTCCGGCCGTTCCTGTCGCGAGCCGCGTGAAATTCGCGGGAGATACCATCAATAGGCGAGCAATGCTCGGATCGGCGACCGCAGTTTGACGCAAAATCCCGTCGATTATTTCTGGACACAGCTGTTCAAGCGCGCGCGGGTTTTCCGAAACGAAAGAAGCAAACGTCTTTCGGAGATCGCCATCTTCGCCTTCGCCTGTCGTGGGAGTCAATAGTGATCTCAGCAACGCGCCGTAATACGGCTCCAGACTCGGCACGCATTGCAGCAACAGCGCCCGCAACTGAAAGTCGTGCAAGCTGCGGAGGTACGCTTGTACTCCTTGGTTAATCGACCCTGTGTCGCACAGACATAGGGCTCGCCTCATGCGGAGGGCCGCATCGCGGCGTTGGAATAACATAGGCTGCAGTATTCGCGTTAACTAGCCTGGAACAGCCGATCCTGGGCGAGGCTTTAGGATAAGGTGAGCGGTCGCTTTTTGATATATAAGTCTACAATCGTTGCCCCAAGCGACTGCCGCTTTGTCCTTTGCAAGCCCGTGCCGCGCAGTTTACACTAAGGCATGCCGTTCCGCGTCCCAACGCTGAGCCATCGGATTGACGAACTGCTCGCGACTACCGACCCGGTAGCCTTGCATGAAAGCCTCACATCATATTTCTACTCACTGGAGGAAGCAATCCTCACCCAGCACTTGATGCAAAGCGTGCCGTTACTCGATGAACAGAGCAGTGAGGCATTGCACCAAGAGTTAGACCCCGATGGAAGATGCGGAACGCTCGCACAAGCAATCTGCCGGCCGCGCGATGCCCATCAACTCGCGAATTCCGTCTCCAGCTTTCTTTCACACGAGCCACGCTCTTTGGCCTATCTTGCACCGCCTTTGCTCGGCGGCTTTCTTTCTTTTATCGCGTCCCTGGAAGGCGATGAGCCCCGTGTACAGATGAACACCCGACTGTTGGCGGGCATTGGGGCAGTGACGCTTGGGCTCGGTCTGCTCGTGCACGCATTCGGCACGCCTAACCGCGAAGAGCCGGCATCCATCGCATTGCCCGTAGTACGGCTTTCAGCTAGTCCGTTGCCCCACCGCACTAGCGCCCCCAGCCGGCGCGCATCCATCAACCGCGCCAGACCCCATGCCTTCAGGGTGAAGAAAGTCAAGCGGCGTCTAGCAACGGCCCCTGGGTTTCACCGCAAACATCATCGCAAGCACTATGCAACGATTACCGGGCCTAACCCGAAGATCGCTAAACGCAGCAGACACCATATCGCATTCAAAGAATACAAACGGCGAGGTGGCGATACCATCGCGCGCCGGACTGCGCGCAAAGCTGCTTTGGCAGTATCCGAAAGTCATGCGGCTCCCCCAAAGGTCTTTCACGGGGTATTTAAGCCGTTTCGTTGGGTTTTATTCAAACCAGTGCACCGCGGCCCCGGATAAGCTACCGAAAAGCTCAGCGGAAAAGCAACGTGCCCGAAAGGCGCGAAATAGGCGCCAACGACCGCGAAGGCTCCTTGCAATGAATGAACACACAGCGGGCAAGAGCAAAGCGCAACACACGCTGACAACTTTGAAGCCGCGATGCCCCTCCTTTTTCGCAAGGGCAGGCTGCAACCGCGGTAAGCCGTAACTACGTTGTACGTATAGCGAACACGCGCGCCTAAACTAGAAAGCTTTACCCATGGTCACCGGCTCCCAAGTCTTGAGCCCCCCAGCTCGAGAGTTGCAATACACACCTGAGATCGCGAAAATTACCGCGCCGATCTACCAGCGCGTGGCGCGCATCATTCCGGAAGTTGAATGGCCCGTTTATGCACCATATGTGGCGGCGATCAATGAATTGAAGCGCAGCCGCAACGCCGTTATTCTGGCGCATAATTATCAAACTCCGGAGATTTTTCACTGCATTGCCGACATTGTCGGTGATTCTCTGGGCCTCGCGTTTGACGCCGCAAAAACTTCAGCGGACGT
>JALYZK010000018.1 GCA_030945705.1 Vulcanimicrobiota bacterium
ATGCTCACCCTCGGACACGGAACTGCGAGTGCTGACGGACTCGCAGCAACGATTCGCAAAGCTGCGATCAAGTTCATCGTCGACGTTCGAACGGTTCCTAAGAGCCGGCGTTATCCGCAATTTTGCCGCGAAGAGATGGAACGCTGGATTCCCGAGCGCAGTGGAAGCGCCTATCGCTGGGAGCCTGCTCTCGGTGGTTTCCGTAAGGTCGATCGCACCAGCAGACACATCGCGTTGCGCCATCCGTCATTCCGTGCCTATGCCGACTACATGAAACTGACACCTTCGCACATGCGCTCGATGAGTTACTCGCGCAGGCCCCGACGGCACACGTTGCGATCCTCTGTTCTGAAAGCCTCTGGTGGCGGTGTCATCGCCGGCTAATATCGGACGCTGCACTTCTTTTGCACGGCAAGTTGGTCCAGCATTTAATGCACGACGGCAAGCTTCGCCCGCACATTCCTACCGCCGGCGTCCGCGTTACCGAGAGCGCCAAGCTGCGCTACGATGTACCTTTGCAAGCGCCCAACGCAGCACACCACGGTGGAATAACGGATTGACTACTGAGGTTCGAACGGCTGCCAGGCGTCGTTCGTAAGAGAGACCAGGATGCTGTCTCGCCACGCACCCGCAATCAAAAGGTAATCGCGGGCATATCCCTCGACAAGAAAACCGAGTTTGCGTAGAACGCGCCCGCTGCGATCGTTTTGCGGTTGATAACCTGTCTCAAGTCGATGGAGGTTCAGTACGTCGAACGCAAAGCGCACTACAGCAACCGCAGCTTCGGTCGCGTAGCCGCGCCCTTGGTGCTGTGCGTCGACGGCGTATCCGAGCGTCGCAGCGTGGATGACTCCGCGTCTAATGTTCGACAGAGCAATGTCGGCAACGATTTCCGAATCACTTGCATCAAACATAATCCAACGCACACGACTACCTTGTTCGGCTGCTATTTCGTCTTCGGCGATCCTAGCCTGTTGATGCGCGAGCGTGAAGAACGCTTCATCCCGCGCGGGTTCCCATGGCTCGAGGTGCGCGCGGTTACGCTCGTAAAAGTCAAGATAGGCGGCAGAATGGCGCGTCGAGAGCGGTTCGAGCCGTAGTCGCTCGGTACGCAACGTTGGAATTTCTGTTGAAGTCCGGCTCAAGGTGCTCACGGATGCTTTTTTCAACACGATGTCTTCAAAATACCTTAAGCTCACCGCATAGAAAAGAAAGGCGCTCTAATGCGGGACGTGCATCACTCCGAGACCATATTATGACAGCGGTAAGACCTAGGTGCGCGTGTACTTTGTGGACCGTGTCGCCGTCGCGCGCACTAGCCCGAAAGTCCTCTTGGCGGAACGATAGTTTGAAAATGTTGGGATTTGGCATCGAATCGAGCGAGAAGCGCTTGGGGCTTGGGTAGCACCACTGCCGTCTCATAGTCTTGCCCAGCAAATTCTCGCACAGAGTCCATAGACGCAAACCACATGATTGTCACGAATTCCACTTCCTGGTCCAGCGAGCGTTTAAGCAGCGATATGCCCAAATAGCCCGCTACGGCCTTTGATGCTATTCCCGGAAATATTTCTTCAAGCAACACGCGCTCGTAAGCGTCAGCATTTTCAGGCAAGGTCCACCCACGCCAAATCCTTGTTATCATTATGACTATCACACCCAAATCGATCAAGAGGTTGCGAAGTCTCATCATCAGAGTAACGTCAAAGCGTCTATTGCGGAATCACGCAGCATTGGTTTCACGGCGTCAACATGAATTTTCCTGATATGTGTCAAGTTTTTCACAACCTGGCACAACTGGCAACCTTGTGGGCTCTGGTCTCTGTTATTAAATCGTATGCTGTCAAATCTTTTGATTGCGCGCGCCGCCAGCTGACTTTGGTTCGACGTGTTTCGATATAGATCGCGAGTCCGCGGTCTCTATGCGGGTGTCAACCGCTAACACTATTGGGAGGTTTAAACTCAACGTTCATGGGCATTTTTGACGATCACGCTTCCGGAGACACGACCCGGAAACAAGCCGCGACAGCCGGAGGAGCGGGAAGCTAACGTTTTCGATCGGTCGTGCCGCGAAAAATGTACTCGCAGAGGCATCTTCGAGAAACCCCAAGGCCGCAAGAGCATCCCTAGAGACGTTTTACTATGCCTTTAACCAGAGGTCGCTGCCGGTATTGGAATCTGTTTGGGTCAACGAGCCATACGCGCAGCTCAATAATCCCCTTGGCGGCGTGAAGCGCGGTTTGCCCGCAATTATGGAAGTTTACGATCGCATATTCAACGGACCGGCCCGAGCATGGGTAGAATTTTACGATATCGTCGAGTTTAGGACCGACGCGTGCGTGGTGTTAGCTGGCCGCGAGCGCGGCGAGGTCGTTACGAGAAGTGGCAGCGTGCCTTTGGACATTCGCACGACACGTGTTTTTGTCTATTCCAGTGAGGCAGGCGGATGGCGACAAATTCATCACCACGGGTCCATTGACGACTTAGCGCTTCTCGATGCCTACCGAATCGCGGTAAGCGCCGGCTGACGCGCGACTATGGACTGCGGGGCTCTGCGAAAGCAATCAGTGGATCGTCGTCGCGCAGTTCGTCAACAAAGTTCCGAAGGCGGAAGTGCGGTACCATTCGATATCCTACATCTGCAACGAATGTATTGGCGGTGGTTTCCGGCTTTGCTTGAGCCACTGCCGCAAGATCAGTCAGAAATACATCAACGAAGTGCGTCCGTGGCGCAAAGCGTAGGGCGGCGCGAACGGCAGCAGGGTCTAGCCCCTTAAGATATACTCCATGTACATCGGTTACGATACCAGCGTTGGCCAATGCCACCTCGGGCTTTTTCCATCGTGCTATGCTTCCTGAACTATGAAGGGCAATGGCATCCCACACGGTGTCTTGCTGCACCTCGTTCAGGCCGTGCTGCGCTATGAAAGCCCGGGCAACATTGGCCCCATCGACCTCAAACCTATCCCATTCAGAGTGATACTTGGCCACCAAACCGACGTCATGCATGATTGTAGCGAGATAGAGAAGTTCGGTGTCGTGCTTTGATGATCGGGCAGCGCCGATTAATTCAGCAAGAATAAACGAACGTAGCGAGTGATTGAAAATCTCCGGATGCTCGCAACCGCGGACGAAGTTGGTTGCGTCGCGGCACACTAGGGAATCAGGTATCGAGACACCGGCGATTTCTCGCGGCAGATCGTTGCCTTCAAGAGTGCCATGCCTGTTTGCTTGGTCGCTCATACCGGCTCCTTTCCAACGCACGCATGCCCGTTGGAACTGTACACAATAAAGTCTTTCTGTCCTGGGGTACTCGGCTTGAATCTGTTTTCCGTGTCAGTCGCCTCGATCTAATGTTTTAATCCATCTTAGAACAGCGATTTAATGTAGCCGCCATCCACAGCCATAGTCTGCCCCGTGATGTATCGAGCCGCCTCGCTGCAAAGAAATCCGACTAAAGTCGAAAATTCTTCAGGGGTGCCAACCCGCCGCATAGGAACCTCGTTTTGGGCGGCTTTATGTATTGCTTCCTCATTGCCATACAGCTCGAGTAGCCTGTCAGTTAAGATCCGACCAGTCGCTATCGAGTTTACAGTTACGCAATCAGGTGCCACTTCTATAGAGAGAGTCTTTAAAGCCGAGACGAGTGCCGCGCGTAACGCGTTCGACAGCACCATACGGGGTACTGGCTCTTTCACCGTAGAGGAGGTCAGTGCAACGATGCGGCCCCATTTTCCCGTGCGCATCCGCGGCGTTACGCCATAGACAAGTTGCAGCATGCTGCGGAAACTTCCAGCGTACGCATGGTCCCAATCTTCCAGGCCGACGTTAAGCAACGAGCCCGGCTTAGGACCTCCTCCGTTCAAAATGAGAATGTGGATATCCCCGAAAGATTTTTGGACGTCCGCAAGAAGCCGATCAATCGATTCCGCGTCGTTTTGGTCTACCTGGAAGGCGCGCGCGATCGGGGCGCCGGACTCCCTGGCTCGCTGCGCTACGGCTTCCAGGCGGTCCTTTCTGCGGGCCGCGAGCGCGATACAAGCGCCTTCCCTAGCCAGTTGCAAAGCAACCGCTTCTCCCAGGCCTGCACTGGCGCCCGTCACCAGAGCGACTCGCCCGGCAATTTTTAATTCCATGCTCGTTAATTACTCTCAATCGCTGCAATAACGGCGATCTCGACCTTGTATTCTGGTCCAGCCAGAATACTGCCGACTGTCGCGCGGGCCGGAGCCGTCTCGGGGGTAATCCACGTTTCCCAGACCGCATTCATTTCAGCGAATGTGGACACATCAGATAGCCAAATATTGGCGATCAATACGCGGGATTTGTCGCAGCCCGCTTCAGCTAAGAGGGAATCGATTTTACCGAGAATCTGCTTGGTTTGAGTGGCCACGTCGCTCGCGCTGCCATCAACTTGACCTGCGGTAAAGACTAAGTCTCCGTGGATGGTTGCCTGGCTCATTCGAGGGCTTGGGTTAAGATACTTAATCGACATCATTTCTCCATAAAAGGGAAGAGGGAATTGATAGCATAATAGATTGATGGCAAATTAGCAATATGGCAATGCTCCAAATAACCGGACGAGAACTTGAAATGGCGTTGCGTGCCCTCGCAAACGATCGGCGCCTCCTTATCCTTGAATGGCTACGCGATCCTCGCGCTCATTTTCGGGAGCAAGTCGATGGGGATTTGATCGAAGACGGTGTGTGTGGCGTCCAATTTTCGGAAAAACTCGCTTTGAGTCAGCCCACTGTTAGCGAGCATTTGGGCGTCCTCTCGCGAGCCGGTCTATTGTCCAGCAAACGAATTAAGCAGTGGACATTTTACAAGCGCGACGAGAAGCGAATAGCGCTAATCAAAAAAGCTATCAATAAAGCCGTTTGAATTCTTGCTGTCATGAGAGGAAACTACTTTTGTTTAAACGCCTGTCGGCCATCGCAATACGACGCCTGGAAATCGCCGAAGGTGAATGAATTAATTACCGACGGCGTCCCGTACGCGATCTCGCACCCGCTGTTGAGCTTCGCTTTCTTGAGCATTTTCAGGCCCAGCACTAGGTTGCAATGCCCACGTTGACGCGAGGGAAAATTCTGTAACCTGCTTTGAAATGGCTTGCCAATGATACACAGACGAAATGATCGCAACAATGAATGCTACCATGCCACACAGTTGACTAGCGGGGGCGTAGATTATACGAAAAGGGCCCCTGGGAAATACGAACTTGGGGATTACACGGTCGACCTTAAATTACGTGCGCTCGTCTTCCGTGGCAGGCACGTTGAGCTTGCGCCGCGGTCATTTGACTTACTATTGTACCTTTTGCAACATAACGACCGCGTCGTCTCTAAACGAGAACTGTTAGAAACGCTCTGGCCGCCGGGTTCCGTCCAGCAGTCCTTGAGGCAAGAGGTCTATACCCTCCGCCGCGCACTTCGAATGAACACTATTCCTTCTTGCATCTCTACTGTTTCGCAATTTGGCTACCGCTTCGATCACCGGGGAGTCACCGAAGAGGACTCGATTCTCTCCACCGGACCTGCACTATCCAGCGCCAATCAACGCGCTCTGGCTGTGGCTTCTCATTTTGCGGTTAAAGGCGACTCTGTAAGCCTTGCCCGTTCCCTGAAATGGTACCAGAAAGTATGCGCAGCGCTGCCTGATCTCGCCGAGGCGCACGCTGGAGCAGTGCGGGCGTTAATTACGCTCGGTCGCCGTTCCCAGATGCCCATCGCTCAAGTCTTGGTGCAAGCGAAAACGCACCTTCATCGAATGCTGGTAAACCCATTAGATAGAGCGTCGCCATTTCTCAGTGCTGCGGTTACCGCCATACTCGAGAAAAACGCGGACTGCGGAATCCCCTCTCTACTTTCCATGAGACATTCGTCCGAACGAAGCGCGCACATATCGCACGCACTTGCAATAGCTTATATGGTGGCGGGCGATTTGGAAAGGGCGGTCATTGAGCAATCTGCCGCCGTAAATGAAGAACCAACCTCACTTCACTTACATGCTGACTACGGCATGCTACGGATGTTTCTGGGTGACTACGATACGGCGCAAGCCCAGTTCGCCTTTCTTCAAAAACTCGAACCGCGAAACCCTGACACAAACGAGCTGCTGGCGCAAGCACTGACATTGCAAGCGTCCTACGTGGATGCAATCGCTGTCTTGCAGTCCGTCGACCGGCAGCCTGCCGTCAATGCAACGCTGTGTGTCGCTCTAGCGCGGAGCGGCAAGCGATGCGACGCTCTTACTGCAGTCAATGCGTTACTTGAGCAACGCGCCCAGACATTTGTGTCACCGTACTATCTAGCGAAGTGCTACACGGCCTTAGGCGATCAAGAGAAAGCCATTGTTCAGTTACGACGTGCTACCCGAGAACCGATCTTTGGAACTTTGAAGTTCAACCCGTGGTTCGAGTCTTTAAGGGAGGAACATTCGTTTCGTGAGCTGGGTCTTTGACGGCAATGCGGAAGGCGCGATACGCTAGTTAGAAGCGTTTGATCTATTAGTTCGAGTGGCTACTGAATCTAGCGGTCAGGACCAAAACACGCCACTTCGCTGGCGTGGTACATTTAATTGCAAACACCGCGATTGATTGTGATTACAGGTTGTAACGCATCAGGTCCCGCGAGATATGATATTTCGCTGATGGCGGCCTGCGGTAGGTCATTGAGTGTATCGAAGTCAAGTGTCAATTATGAAAAAATACGAGGGCTCGACTTTTGAGGAATCACGAGCCTGGCACGGTCCGGATATTGCACACATAAATAACGCTGCAGTAAAATTACGCTGGACCGATCAACCCTACATTTGGCACAAAAATACTGGTGAGGAGATCTTCGCCGTTCTGAGTGGCATCGTCGATATGCATGTTCGAGCCCAGGGCAGAGAAGAAGTGATTACATTACATGCGGGCGAGTTATTGCATGTTGAAAATGGCGATGAACACGTTGCACACCCCCGTGGCCCCGCGCGTATCCTCGTCGTTGAAGACTCCAATTCTGATTGACCGCGCTTGTTAAGAGTACAACCCTTTGACCAGCAGTAATCCGTGAAAACATTGACGTTCGGCAGTTAAATGCCTGTCCCCAGCACTATCCGCATAATTCTAAGGGAAGTTTCCCTGGAACGCTACAAAGATTAATCTAATTGATCTGTATCATATGGGAATATCGCGTCCATCCGGAAAAACTCGACCTTTTCCGGACGATTTATGGGCCCGACGGAGAGTGGGTTAAGCTATTTTTGCCCGCGCCTGGATATGTGGAAACGGTACTATTGCAGATCCCCCAAGCTGCTGGTAACGCGTTCATGACGGTTGATTTTTGGAATAGCGCCCTTGAGTTCCAAGACTTCCAAGCGAAACATGGGGGCCGATATATTGATCTGGACGGATTCTGTGCGCGGCTTACGATCTCAGAGCAATTTATCGGCTCATTCAATTTGCTTAGTTCTTTTTGATAGCTTAACCACTAACTTCTGCCAAAAAGACCATTCTTCGAAAGCAATTCAAAAGGCTAATCTGAGCCTGTCGTTCCTTAGGCCTGCTGGACGCGGATGGATTTATCGCATTGATGTTTATGCGTTTCCTAACCTGGCGCGGCTGCGTTATGTTGAGGCAGCGTCAGCGCAAGTGTGCCTTACTTTCTCGTGTAGATCCAATCCAGGCGCGTTTTCCACGTCTTTCCAGCGTCAAGCGAATAGTCCCAAAACTGATTCAATTGTCGGTCGTTGAGGGCTGTCCATCGCGTGCGCTCAATTGCGAGATTGCCGTCGGGTGTGAGCCGCTCGCCCTGCATGACCATGCTTTTACCCTGCATGTGACCGTGTAACTCGACCGTGTTGCCCCAGCTATCGACCCAGAAATGTATGTACTGCTTTGTTCTAATATCGTAAAAGCTCAAACTCGTTCCGATCTGCGGATCGTCCGCGGATTTCCAGTGCTCCTGAAGCACACAGCCATCATACTCGTGAGTGACTATATTCGTCCCCTGTAATACGCCAGAGCGGTCATGGACGACGAAGTCGCCAGCCCAGAAATCGAATTGATGGTAAACCGGCGCACTGCAGTCTGGATGTTTTGCCTGCGTTGCCGACGATGGTACAGTAAGGCTGAGTAGGATAGAAAACATTAGAGCCGCTAATGCAAAGTTTTTCACGATGGGTGTTCCTTTAAGGCTTGAGGCGTCAAGATAGCAGCAATTACCTGGCCGCCTCCAGACACTGTCGTTCTTTATCATAATTAGAAGCCATGCATTCTTATTGCTTATTAATTGCTGACATTTTGTTAAATAATAGTCGCGACCGAGAGAACGGCAGCTCTGGCAGGCCATACCCTTAGTATCAATCTTGCAACTCTCACGGATTCGGTTCGGTCATTACACTCTGACATTCGAAACAACTTGGAGTACGCACCGCAAACGTAGCCGCATTTGGAACGGTTAGGTTCTATCCTATCTTGATTGGAGAGACAATGGAGATCAGAGAGCTTGGATCAAGCGATGTGATGCGGATCAAAGAGCACCTCGTCGTTCTCGCCGTAGATGCCGTAACCTACGGCGCTCAGCTCGGTTGGCAAAATCCCTTGGGATTAGGCATTGCCCGAACATACTGGGAGCAATGCGCGGCCACAGTAAACCCATCTCATCATCTAATATTTGTGGCCCAACAAGATGCTCAGGTGATCGGCACGGTTCAGTTAGAACGTGGACACTTCCCCACAAGCCAACATCGGGGGGAAGTCGCAAAACTGATTGTACACAGCGCCCACCGACGCGAAGGAGTTGGGTCCGCGCTCATGGACGTGCTGGAACGGCGAGCAAGTGTAATTGGGATAGAACTACTGGTGCTTGATACGCGTCCTGGCGAGGTAGTTGAAATGCTTTACCGTAGCCGGGGTTACACCGGAACAGGCCTCATTCCACGATGGATGAAATCAGCCGGCGGCGTTTATAGAGACACCATTTTCTATTATAAGCAACTGGCGTGTGTCTGAATCTTTTGTGTTGCTAAAAGCGAGTCCCAAACCGTTTCAATTCTCGATGATTTATTCCCTTAGCCATTCACCCGTTCCAGCACGCCTTTATTACGCCAAGCTCCGCGCTCAAGAGATGAAGAGTTCCACGTTAGTTTGCCTCTAGCGGACTGCACTGGCATCTGCGTTCATAGGTCCGTCGAGCGGAACACCACGGTGCCCTTTCAAGGACAGGTTTCAGAGACGCCAAACTGTTCTCGCTTTTAGATTTAAAAAAATTCCGGAAGGCGTCCTTTTCGGGAGCGTGAGTGTCTTCGTCATGAACTCAAAGCTTCGCGAATTCTGACAACGTCGATGTGATTCCAGCATGCAATATGGTCTTCCATGACGATGTGCGACCGCTGTCGCGCTGCGCTAACTTGCCAGTCGGTTCGCTTTTTCTTCCCACTTTGGGACGTTCACGCCCATCACGAGGAGCCACAGCGCCAGCACTATTTCCCCGGCATCCAGACTGAAACCGTAAGGGGAGAGCACATGTGCGAGCGCCGGCGCGACCAAGGGTGCTAAGGCGTTTGTAAGCAGGCCTAAACCCGCGAGCACCGTCAGCACACCAACGGCTCGCGGAAGAAAGGCGGAGCTAAAAATGAGGTAGCCGAGCAAGATGCAATAAAATCCGAAGAAAAACAAGCTGTCTTCGGAGTGGGCAACTCCCTCGAGACTGAAGAACGCCGCGAGCAAAGAAAGGCTGGTACTCACCGGCTTGAGCAACACATAAAGGAGGAGCGTCACAACGAGATAGGCTGCGGCCGCCACGAGGGTCGCAACGTGCCCCAAATGGCTTCCGCGAGCTGGGAAAAAGGCGTAAAGAGACAGTACTACGTTGATCATGTAGAAGGCACCGGCGACTCTGGCCTTGAGGCGCGGGGACGCCCCTGCAATCCGGTCCGTCACGGTCGAAGCCTCAGTCCATCTACCTGTGGTCATAGACATCTCCTTATGCACGGTGATGAAGCGTACTAGCGGATCGGATTCGGGCCAGAATAGCGCCGCAGCGTAGACCGCCGGCTGGGGAATGCCGCGGCGTTCACTGCATCGCTCCTTTCGCAACGTACGGATCAGAGCGGCGAAAGTTTCCGCTTCGAGGTGTAAGCGACGTGATCCGAAAGGGCAGCCTCAAGAGCGTATGCGCAGCATGGGGCTCGTTGAAATAAGACGAGCGACGTCGGGAAAACCTGCCAAAATGCGTCTCTAAAGGAAAATTTTTCGGGAATGCCGCTGTGTCCGTGAACGGTCGGTTTCAGGACTTGGGCGCCTTGACGGCCACGTGTCTATCGCGACGCGCGATTGCTCGGGCTCTTTCACGGCTTACACGAATCCTACGACGACGATCTTCCCAGCCTTCCGCAAGGATGTCAGGTGACAGGGTTTGGAATGCCTAGCGAGACCGTCGAGGGTTGGTGTGCGATTATAATGGCGTCAAAACGCTTGCAGTCATCGCCACTCTTCCTTGGGTAATCGCCGGGGCTTACGGCCGTTCTTGAAGCCAGGGCCTGTTCGCAGGTGCGGGAGGAACATCGGGAAGTTTGTTTTTGGAATGATGCAGTCGCTCGACGGCTACGTCGCCGGCGTAGATGGGGAGCTGGAGCCGCCGCTTCACTCGCCAGACGTTGCGCTCTTTCGCTATTGGACCGACCACGTCCGCGACCTCGCTGACAATCTGTACGGTCGGCGCATGTACGAGGTGATGCGCTATTGGGACGAGGATCGACCGGAGTGGGGCGCGATCGAGCTCGAATTCGCGGCGTGGCGCGCGCAACCGAAATGGGCTGCATCACGCTCGCCAAGGTCGGTCGGTGCCAACGCCACGCTTGTCGGCGACGATCTCGAAGCCTTCGCTCGCCGGCTGAAAGCGGAGGTCGACGGCGTCATCGATGTTGCCGGGCCTGATCTGGCGGCGAGTCTTACCGACCTCGGGCTTATCGACGAGTATCATCTCTACTTTTCGTCCGTTTGTTCTCGGCCGCGGCAAACCGTTTCGCCGGTGCCCGACCGCCGCTGCGCTTTGTCGCCTACAATCCCGTTGGCGAGGACGCGGTCAGGCTGACATTCGTCACTGCCTAAAGCGGATGGACTTCAAAGCCGCTATGCACGGCAATCAAATTTGCGTGCGCATTGTCAAGAGCGCCAAGGGAACCCAAAGGCTTATCGGATACGTACACAATCCCGATCCCGGCGCTGACGATGCTCTTCTCGATCAAACAGAAGCGCAGATTCACGCCCCAGGAGACGCGGCGCGCGAACAGCCCTTGCGCAAATCCGAGA
>JALYZK010000021.1 GCA_030945705.1 Vulcanimicrobiota bacterium
AGCTTGGGCGCGGTTTTACATCTTGTAGCTGTGCAGACCGCTAATCCAAATATTCACTCCTAAGTAGCAAAACATTATCGAGGCGAACCCATACACGCTTACCCACGCGCTACGCATCCCGCGCCACGCGCCGCGGGTATGCAAGTGCATGTAGATCGCGTACACGATCCAAGAAAAAAGAGCGGCCGTTTCTTTTGGATCCCATTGCCAGTATGCGCCCCAGGCCTCTTTGGCCCACCAGGCTCCGGTAATAATTCCAACGGTCAATAGCGGTAGTCCGATCGCAATGATGCGGTAGATCAGAACGTCCAGTTTGGCGAGGCTCGGTAGGGTGTTCAGCCAAAGAGCGCCGAGGTGTCCCGACTCCGCCGCTGCGGTAATGCCCGGCGTATCTTGGCGCACGGCAGCAATGCGGACACCATAGTCGTTTTGGTAAACTCTGCTTTGAGTGAGCGCCGGACCCCCGGCTTGCATGGCCCCCGCCGCCGCTGGTGCCAGACCCCTCTCTGCGAAGGTCCGCTCTGCGTAATATTTGAGCAGATACAAAAGTGCGAAGACAAAGGCCACGAGAAAAGCGGCGTACGACGAAACTACAAGCGGAACGTGAATCTTTATCCAGTACGATTGCAGAGAAGGGACCGCAGGCAAGGTCCCTTCGTTCCAGCTCAGGGCATACGCGAGAAGCGTCGCGGCAAGCGCGAGTATGAATCCGCCTGCAAACCAGAGATCGTACCGGAAAGCGAAGACGACGAAGATCGCGACGGACATTGCGCTAAAAAGTGAAAGAGATCCGTATAAATTGGTCAGCGGCCAAACGTGCGTGAGAAAATAGCGGCTAACGAGTTCCCCAAACTGACAGACCACGCCGATACAGCTCAATGGTATTGCGAAATTTTTCAACCATTGCTCGCCCGCTAAAAAATACGCAAAGAACGCGAGCGCGGCGACGATGTACACGCTTAGCGCTAGAGAAACGAATAGTTGATCAAGACCCATGTGTGAAAGATTCATCACGCCTCCGAAATTCATCGACCAATTCGTGGAAACGGTCTTCAAAAATGTCATATCCCTTCACGGTAGTGGCCGCGATGCCCACGTTCCAACTGAGCTTAGAACCTTCCACCCGGACGTAGAGACGAGCCGGCAGTAGATAAAACGAAATACATAGGCCAGCCAGCAAAACAAACGCACCAATTCCGACCAGTGGAATGCCCGGATCGTACCTGTACTGCAGTCCGCTGTAGATGGTGTAGCGGTGGGGCGTGATCCGGTATCCGCCACCCACCTCGACGCTGCGACCGATCGGTGCGATGATGGTGCCCACGGGTTGTTCATCATCGAAGATATTGAGCAGCACGCCGGGGTTGTTTACGCGCGGGTCGGCGGTAGGCATCCCGGAACGGCGATCGAGCGTTCCCGCAAACTGCGAATATTGGATCGAGCGGGCCGTGCCGGGCAGCGTTAAGGCCTGACCCTCTTTGAGTAGGCGTGGGCCAAGGCTGCCAATGTTTTTGCGATCGTGCGTCACGGTGAAATCCGTCGCAAAGCCGTAGCTTGCTTGGTAGTAGAGCACGTTATCAACTTCTATGGGATGGTTGACGCGGATGATTCGCTCGTGCGAAATTCCGTCGCTTCCTCGCACCGTGACCTGCGAAACGTAGTCGATGGGTTGGTACACAAGACCGCTCTTCGTGGAAATAGGATCGATGCGATAGCTGAAGTTATGCAGTTCCAGCGTCGCGCCAGTGCGCGGAATATGAAGAATTTCACCGGTAAGGACCGCTGTCTCTCCGCTGAAGCCGCGGGCCCAGTAGATTGAAGTGCCCGCAGCAATGATTACAAAGCCGATATGCGCCACGAGGACACCCCGCCTTGCCCAGTTGTGCCGGTCCGCAAATGTCCATTCCGTTCCGCCGAGTTCTTTTTTGCGGACCTGCCACCCGCGTTTGCTGAAAAAACCGTCGATTCGCGAGCGCACCGCTTGTTCGTCGCCTTGGAGATCGAGATAGGCATGAAGTGGATTGTGTTCGATATTGACGGCACGCAACGGCGGCAAACGCGCGGGAATGACCCGCTTAAACGTGCAGACGGCTAATGAAAGCAAAATCAGGCCGATGATGCCAACATACGCCGGCGAGTGGTAAATGTTATCGAGTCCCATTCTTAGGATCAGACGCGCAAGCGGCAGAGAATAGTTGGCGAAATAGACGTTCGGGTCTTTGCCCTGGTCGACAATGACGCCGATCAGCGTCATCAGACCCCACACTGCGAACAGGATGACCGCAAAAAGCACGTTCGAGAACGTGCGCAAGAAATCACTGTAGATTCTCGCGACGTACGATTGCGCCAGCACTAACGTCGCCATGGCGCCTAAGTGTATGACGCCTCTGCGGACGCGCGCCATGACTTCTCAAGCAGCGCGATGATTAAAATGCTCGCCTCATATAAAACGTAGATCGGCGCGGCCAGCATGAGCATCGTCAGTGGGTTGCCGTCGGGCGCGGCAACGCCACCGAGTACCAAGAAAGCGAGCGCTGCATACCGGCGGGAGCTCCGCAGCATTGCGACGTTGACGATGCCGATGCGAGCCAAGACCAGCAATACGATCGGTGTCTGAAAGATAAGGGCGAAGACCAACAGCATGATCAAAACCAGATTGAGCGTCGGCTCTATTCCGAACGTTGCTTGCGCAAGTTGACCGGTTATGGCCAGCAACGCTTTTACGACTCGTGGCAAAACGAAAAAATGGCAAAATGCTAAGCCGACGCCTGCCAAAATGAGCGAGGGTGCAAGATACGCGTACACTAAGCGGCGCGTGCGGGGATGAAATGCCGGAACTATAAACATCCAAACTTGGTGCAGCAAGATCGGCAACCCCAAGACAATTGCACCGTAGATGGAAAATTTAAACTCAGCTACAATAACATCCGCGGGCCCGAACGCATGCAGGGTTACGCCGTGGAAATACTGGTCTATCAGCCAGCGGATAGCGTATTGTGAAGGCCAGAAAAGTGCCACAGCGATGAGTGCCACCGTGCTAAGGGAAATGATTAGACGTTTACGGAGCTCCCTAAGGTGCTCCGTAAACGACATCTCCTTTTGATCCCAATCCGCATCCCCAGACATCTATCCGCTTTGCGTTCCCTGCCCGGAAGTCGGCGGCGGCACCATCGTTCCCGTCCCGGAAGATTCGGCGACATTACTCATTGGATCGCGCCGCGCCGTTTCGGCCCGCTGCCTGGCCTCTTCGCGGGCTCGGTCCGCCGCGAGATCCGCCTCCGCCTGGCCAACCATAAATTCTTTCTTCGCTTGTCCTGCGCTCCGGGCAAGTTTTGGTAGCTTCTCAGCGCCGAACAGCAGGACGGCGCCGCCGATGAGGATGGCAATAATCTCCGGACTAAACATCGTGGTGGCTCCTTTAGTTCCCCGCCAAGGTGTCGGCGAGGTGATGCAAGCTCGCGCGCGCGCTGGCGTTTCCCAGAGGGGCCAGCGACATTTTGGCGCGTTCACAGTACTGTCCGATACATTCGCGGGTTCGTGCAATCCCTCCGCGGCGAGAAATTGCGTCAATTATCGAGTCAGTTTCGTTTTCGTCGCCTAAATAGAAACGTTCGACCAGCTCACGAAATTCCTGGTCACCACCCTCGAGGCTTAGAATTAATGGTATTGTCACCTTACGCTCGCGTAAGTCGTTTCCCACGGGTTTACCAAGCGCGAGAGCGTCCGACGTCATATCGAGCAGGTCGTCTTTCATCTGAAACGCGATGCCGAAATACAACCCAAAATCTCGCAGCGCCTTAACACGCAACGGGGATGCAGCGGCCATGATTGCGCCGCACTCGGCTGAGGCCGCAAAGAGCGACGCAGTCTTTTTTAGGACCACATCGACGTATTGGTTCAAGGAGAGTCGCAGGTTTCCTAAACTACCCAGTTGCAGCACTTCAC
>JALYZK010000037.1 GCA_030945705.1 Vulcanimicrobiota bacterium
CCGACTTTGAACAACAGCCTCAAAGCAAAGGCGCTTCCTCCGCTGGAAGTTCCCGCCATGGGTGCCGACGTTATGCCCGCTGCCGGCGGTAAGGCCCAAGCGCTGTTTCGCGGAATGCTCGGCTCGCAGTATCGAGGAGTCATCGACGCGAGCGCGAGCGGACGCGACCGCCAGTAGCAGCCTGCTAGCGGTTGACGAGCGAAGACTTGGGCCATTCACCGATAGGCATGGGCGACCTCCGGTGTGCACCATCAACGGTGTAAGGCACGTGGACGTTCACAATCTAGAAAGACTGCAACCAGCAATCTCCAAGGCACACCTTTAGGGCGCAGTAATCAACCATTGATTTCCGAACCGGTCGTTGACTATTCCAAACTTTCCGCCCCAAAAAGCGTCGTCGAACGGCATTTCAACCTTGCCGCCTTCAGCAAGGGTTTTGAACAGTCGCTCCCCTTCCGCGCGATCTGGAGCGGTGATTGCAAGCGATATGTTTCCAGAGTCCGGATCGACTGTTTTCGCTTCACGTCCATCCGAGGCCATGAACGCAATTCCCGGAGCGCTAAATGAGGCGTGCATCACCTTAGTTTGAAAATCTTTAGGCATGTCTGCGGCCATCGGCGAGTCCGCGACCCGCATGACTTCGTACGTCCCACCAAGTACGGACTTATAAAATTCGAGCGCTTCTTCGCAGCGTCCGTAGAAAAAAATGTAGGGCTCTAGTCGCGTAAGCTTGGTTTCAGGTTGGTCTTGAGTAGCGTTTAACATTGGTGCTCCTTCGTGCATTTGGTGAACCGAGGTGGGTACCAGGGATTCTAGCTCGCAGCCGGCGACACTGCATGGGGTGGGCTTTCTTTCGCAAGCAATCTCATTTGCCTCGGCCGCAAGATAACGGAACGACCGTGCAACCGTTCGGACAATTGCCGAGAAGGAACTCTTTACTTAGCCGCGCTGAAAGAAGCTCGTGTTCGAAGATTTGGCGCCGATCCAGCCTGTAGTCGCCCTCGGCGTGATGGCGGCGACCGCCGTCACCGATGCCGTCTATGTGATGTTTACCGGAGCGGTTTCGGGACGGCGGCGGGTGGCTGCCGCGACATGGAGTAGTGTCTGGTATTTGCTCTCATCGTTCGCCGTCATTTCGTATACGCGAAATTGGATCTATGTCGTATTCGCCGCCCTGGGATCGTGGATCGGTGCCTACGCCTCCATGACGTTGCTCCACAAGCGCCCGGCTCGCTCCCAGAGCAACGTCAATCCGCCCTTCGATGCGGGCCGACCGTCCTAAAGGCCGTCGTAGAACCTTATTTCCGCTGATGCAGGATAAACGTGTTGCCCTCGGTGTCTTCGCCGAAGGACATGCGGCAGGCCGGCGTGTCCGAAACCTCCGCCTCGAACTTGACCCCGCGCGCTTTGTGTTGCGACGTTGCTGATTCGATATCGGGTACGGCGAACATCACTCCATGGCTGGTATCGATCGGTCCTTCTTCATGAGGCTTGTACAGGCCGAAGGTTTCACCGCCGGGGAACGTCCATTCGCTGACCATGCCTTCGTACGTCATCGTAGGCTCCATGCCCAGTAGATCCGTGTAAAACTTTGTCGCGCGTTGCAAGTCGGAAGCGTAGTAATAGCTTGCGTCGATTCCGGTCACTTTGGGCGTCGTGTCGATCATGTTGCCTCCTTTTCTGGACCGAACGCGTTCGACGCGGAGACGGCCGCGCCTAGGACAAGGGAGCCGGCCTTGCCGGCGACATGGTAGCCACCGCATGCGTTCTAAAATTGTGACTTTCGGCGACGGGATATTTGTTGTCATTGCATGGGCTGGCCTTTGGTATCCTCTCGAGGAGCTCGTGCATAACCGCCGCCGATCCAATTAGAGAGAGCAGAAAGTGCTCGCTGCCATTCGCTTTACTGAGAAAGCCGCCGTCGCGCCGGCGTAACAGCTTCGAGTTCTTCAAGTGTGCGGGGAAAATCCGATCCTAACAGCCGGGAAAGAGCGCGGTCCGCGAGTATTTTGCCGCCGGTCTGGCATCGAGCGCAGTAGTTGGTCTCGTTGTTTGCGTAGCGGATCCGCTGCACTTTCTCTCCGCAGACAGGACAAGGTTTTCCGTAGCGCCCGTGAACGGCCATCTCGCCGTGAAAGGCGGTCACATTTTCCGGGAATCCGGAATCTGCCTCGGTTTGTAGACGGCGTATCCACAGCTTAAGCGTTTCCTGTGTTGCGGTGAGCAGTCGTTCCCACTCCAAGGAACTCAACTTTTGCGTAAGCGCGATGGGCGACAGCTGAGCCGCATGAAGAATTTCATCAGAATATGTATTGCCGATACCGCTCACGGCTCGAGGATCGGTTAGTGCACGTTTTAGTGTGTGGTTCTCAGTTACCAGCGCGGCCCGGAACGATTCGAGATCACACTCCAACACATCGATGCCGCCGGGGTCGATAGAGTGCAGAGCCTTCTCACCGCTCAGTATATGCAGCGACGCGCGTCGCTTGGCACCGGCTTCCGTGAGCAGAAGAGTGCCATTCGGGAAGTCGAACCCCGCTAAGGTCGTGCGCCCGTGCACCCGTGCCCCTGCCGATTTCCAATGCAGCCGGCCCGCAATCATCAGATGAATCAATATCCACAAGTCGCCATCTACTCCAATAGCAATGCGTTTGCCGATGCGTCTTAGTTCGCGCACGATCCGACCTTCGACAACTGAGACCGGCGGTTGAACTGTTCGAAGTAAGAAGGCGTTTGTAATTCTTACGCCTTCAAGTGGCTGGCCGAGGATTCGGCTCCGCAAAGCGTTCAAATAAACGGTGATATCAGGTAGTTCGGGCACGCGTGCTCCATAGCTCCGGAATCAGTCCCCGCGCAGCGCTAATATCGTCCGGAACTGTCGGAAAGGCTGCACAGAATGCGTCGCCCACCGTCTTGAAAACATGACCTCTGGCCTCGATTGAGGACTTCATGAGTTCGTCTTGGCGTCGAACGCCAGATACTTCATTCTTGACAAGCATTGGGATTAATGCTAATGTGCTTAGCAGATGCGCAGAATGTTCCGCCTTGACGGCAAAGGCTCAGGCTTAGCGCTGGGGCCCCTCGAAGCAAAGGTCATGGATGTTATCTGGTCGCGTGAAGGCTGGGTTTCCGTTTCGGATATTCATCACGCGCTGACAAAAGGGAAAAGCGACTTTGCCTACTCCACGATCAAGACGGTCATGACCAACCTTGCTGAGAAGGCCCATCTCCAGAAGCGCTCGGCCGGTAGGGCCAACGAATTCAAGGCTGTTCAGACCCGAGAAGCATTTGAAGAAAGCGTCGTTGGAGATGTCCTTCGCCCGTTGGTTCGTAACTATCGCAATCCTCTCTTAGCGCACATTATTGATCAACTGAACGATGATGGAGACGTCGCAGAATTAGAACGTTTGCTCGCTTTGAAGAAGGTGGAGCAGCGCCGTGCATGACCTGCTTTTCTTCTTAAAGGCGTGCGTGGCCTCAAAGACGCTGATTACCTCGCTGTGTGGCCTCCTTATCATTCCGCTTGCAGCGTGGATTCTAGTTCGGTTGCTCGCCCCGTTCATTAGGCGGATGGACGCCGACGCAGCATGGCAGGCTCCGCTAGCCGCCATTGCCGCCGCAATGCCCGGGTCGGTGTTTCTTTTGCTTGCGATCATCGATCTCGGCGGCGCGTATTCGTCCGGTTGTTTGCAGTTTCTTTGGGGACGAATGTTGTTTGCCGGAATCCTTTCAATGACCGTACTTGCATTTGCACGGGCGACCACGATCACGTACCAACGTGTGGTTCACATCCGCACATTGGTCGCTCTTTCTCATGAGCCCGCCCAATCTGTCTTGAGCATCGCCCAACGGGTTGGAGTCCAGGTCAGAGTCCTACCCTTTCCGGACCCCTTCTGTGCGTTAGCCCGCATCATTCATCCGGTTGTTTTGGTGTCGCGCGGAACACTCGAACGGCTCAACGCTGAAGAACTCGAGGCGGCGTTGCGTCACGAACTGGCGCACCTGCTGCGTGCTGACCTGCCACTTTCGGCAGCGTTCAGCTTTTTCGCAGAATTGCTGCCGCTCTCCACCGGTGATCTGATCAGCACGTACGCCATTGCGCGCGAATTCGCGGCAGACCAACATGCAACACGTAAGATCGAAGCGCACCACTTAGCCTCAGCGATTATATCTTTGGCTGGAACGCAGAAGATTGCCAATTCGGTCGCGGCTTTAGCCGAAGATTCTGCGACCATTAAGCCGCGCGTTGTGGCGCTCTTGGAAGAACGTGCTCGAACAGCGAGCCCGCTCGGGCGGCG
>JALYZK010000110.1 GCA_030945705.1 Vulcanimicrobiota bacterium
GGCGAAGGACAGTCCCCACCACGGTCGCTCCAGTTAACAGTGGAGAACCTATCCTCACGCCATCTGCCTTGCCGCTGCTTGCCATGACGACCCGCTCGAAGGTGACATTAGAACCGGCTTGGCTTTCCAGCATGTCGCAGCGGATCACATCCCCCTCCGCGACCTTAAGCTGTTTGCCGCCCGTTTCAATGATTGCGTACATAACCTTGGAACAATACCAGGTGCTGCTCGGGCCTGTCAACGTGCATGCCGCTCGTTAGGCAACCCGGCGTGCGGGGTACAGAAAGCCATGGATGAAAATATCGAACGCCCTTTCCAATCTCCAACGGAATCTATGATCAGCGACCTGCTGCGCTCCCGCCAACGCGAAGCGGGCAACGAACCGGAGTCGCACAAAAACGTGCTTTCTGAGCAAACGGTTTATGGCGATACGGATATGAACCCGCAAGCCGACGATCAAAAAGACGCTCACCAGGCGGAACCGGACGAGCACTTCTAAGGTCAAGCGGGGCTAGTTTTGCGGTCGCTTGCTCGACCTGCAGTAGCTGAGAAGAAAGCAGCAGGGCGCCGTTGCTGGCGATCGATGCCTGTTGTTTTAGACGTCGACGTAGATGTCGTCGCCTTCGATCGTTACTGCGTACGTAGATACGGGCAAAACCGCCGGGAGCGTTAAAGCCGCTCCCGTCTTTACATCGAAGTAAGAGCCGTGCCGCGGACACATGATGCGGCACCCTTCAAGTTCCCCTTGATCGAGTTCGCCGCCGTCGTGCGTACAGAGGTCCTCAATCGCAAAAATTTCGCCGTCGCAGTGGCACAGCAATACTTCCGTGCCTTCGACAACCACGCGCTTTGTCGTGCCAGGAAGCACCTCTGATCTCTTTGCTACTGGCTTCGTATTTCGGTTCACTTATTTGACCCTCCAGAATTTAAGGCGTGCCGGACCTCCGTTCGGTTTCGGCGCAAGTTTCACGCCTTCGAGCAGCTTCAGCGGTTAGCTCCAACATGGCAAAGATCCGGTCGAGATGCTCGCGGCGGTCAGAACCGATCGGAAAAATTTCCTCGCGAATGTGATCCGGCGCATTGGAGCAGTGTACGAAGGAGCTTGCGGAAATTACGGGGTCAGTTTAGTGATAATGAGTTCCGGACCAGCGTGACGACTCAGACCTGGGCGCATGATAACGAAAAAATAAAAGCGGTTTCTACCGATACCAGCTAAAGAAGAACCCACCAGAGTGGGTCCTACATGGTCGCGCGAACGGCTTTTCTGGAGTTCGACTATCCGACCGACCCCTCCATCTCCATTTTAATGAGGCGATTCAACTCCACCGCGTATTCCATCGGTAGCTCTTTAACAAAAAAGTCAAAGAAGCCGTTAACAATCATTGCAGTCGCGTCGGCTTCACTGAGCCCCCGGCTCATCGCGTAAAATAGTTGCTCTTCGCCGATCTTAGACACACTCGCCTCATGCTCAACGGTGGAGCGCTGCTCGTGAATCTTCATCGTTGGCTTTGTGTCGCTGGATGATTTATCATCCATGATGAGTGCATCGCATTTGACACGCGTCTTTGCGCCGACGGCGCCCTGGTGTATTTCGACAAGTCCCCGATAGGTCGTTTTGCCACCGTGAGCGGAAACTGACTTGTTCGTGACGACGGATGTGGTATTGGGAGCAGCATGAATTACTTTAGCGCCGGCATCTTGATGCTGTTCTTCGCCCGCGAAAGCCGCAGAGAGAATTTCGCCCCGCGCGCCTTCTCCCATCAGATAGATGGCTGGATATTTCATTGTCAATCGCGAGCCAATGTTTCCGTCGACCCACTCGACGGTCGCATTCTTATAAGCGATGGCGCGCTTAGTGACAAGATTGAAAATATTACGGTACCAGTTTTGGATCGTCGTGTAGCGAATCGAAGAGTTGTCCATCGCTATAAGTTCTACAACCGCGCTGTGGAGGGACGAAGTGGAAAATTTTGGCGCGGTGCAACCCTCGATGTAGTGAACTTTTGAACCCTTGTCCGCAATGATAAGCGTGCGCTCGAACTGGCCCATGTTTTCGGTATTTATACGAAAATAGGCTTGCAGCGGAGTCTTTACTTCTACGCCTGGCGGAACGTATACAAAGGAGCCGCCGGACCACACGGCCGAGTTTAGGGCTGCAAATTTGTTGTCGGCGATTGGGATGACCGTGGAAAGGTACTTCTGCACGATATCGGGATATTTTTTGAGGGCCGTGTCCATGTCGCAGAACAAGACACCATCTTTTTCAAGGTCCTCACGCACTGAGTGGTAGACCACTTCCGATTCATACTGAGCCGAAACGCCAGCAAGAAATTTCCGCTCAGCTTCAGGGATGCCCAAACGGTCGAAGGTCCGCTTAATGTCGTCCGGCACGTCATCCCACGATTTTTGAGTGCCTTCGGTAGATTTAACGAAATAATGAATGTCGTCGAAATTTATTTCAGCTAGTAACTTGGAATCGCCCCACGTTGGCATCGGCTTGCTCTCAAAAGTAGCCAGCGCCTTTAGCCGGAAAGCGCGCATCCACTGCGGCTCGTCCTTCATAGCGCTGATCCGCTCCACGATCTCCGGCGTTAAGCCCTTGCCGGACTTAAAGACATAATTTTCTTCGGAATCGTGAAAACCGTGGCGGTAATCTTCGATGAGCCCTTGGGGGGGTGGGATGAGCTGAGTGGCCATATTCGTTCCTCTTCGTGTTAACCGTACCTAAGGGCTGGGCCTAAGTCAAGATACTGAAGTCGTAACTTCACTTTCCCTTGGCCGCATCCTGGCTGCCGCCCAAACTGCTCTGCAAAGTATTTAGCCAAAGTGCTTTACAGGGTGCCCCCCAAGGGGTATTATTCTTGCCGGACCCCGGGGGGGGGCCGGTTCGAGGGAGGCGCGACCTACGCGCCATTGCGGCGAGACGCCCGCGTGCTATGGCATGCCCGGCAAGAATTCGCCGAAAGGTCAGGGACGTGACTGCACCGCAGGCGCCAGCTGACGAAGTCCGGAGGTGGGATTCCCCAAAATCGAGGAGATCAATTGAAAGCACTCGGCACTCATATTGTATGCGAGCTGTCCGGCTGTAGCAGTCAGGCATTGAGCGATGTGGAGGGCGTCCGTTCGATGATGGTCACGGCGGCCAAAGAGGCCAAAGCGGAAATCATGGAGGTGGCGTTTCACCGGTTTCATCCGCAAGGCGTCTCCGGCGTCGTGGTGATCGCCGAGTCGCATCTTTCTATCCATACTTGGCCGGAGACCGGTTATGCGGCGATGGACTTTTACACTTGCGGCGATCGGACGAACCCCTGGGCCGCGTGTGAATATGCCGCCAAGATGCTGGGAGCCACTAGTATGCTAACCACTGAAGTGAAGCGCGGCATCGAATCTTCTAAAGGCCAGTTCACCCACCTTGTCACCGTTGAGAACGAGGGCCGGGCGGTCCAAAAACGCTCGGCCTAATTTCCGGGCGTTAGTCCAAACTGAGCACCCTGCGAATGGCCCGAGCGAGTGGACGCAGAGGCGGGGGCGCCAGTGCAATCAACCTCCGGGCCAACTGCCTCGCGCCGGTGGCCCTTCGTTGGTCAGGGCGCAGTTGAAAGAGGGTATCATGTTGCACTTCGGCTTGTGCATCGCTACGCTCCGCGCTGTAATAATAGGACGCTAACGACTTACGCGTCGTGCCTTGCGGCAGACGCAATTCTTTGTAACCGTGATAGGCGTGGTCGTGCGTTTCCATAATGACGCAGCGATTGAATTTTGGTTCAATCTCCGCCCGGCACTCCAACATATCTCGTGACCACAACTCCAGGTAGCCTTGCCATTGCCGCTCCCAAGTGTGGTTAAGATAGATGAGCAGGTTGAGCCGCCGGTATAAACTGAGCTTGGGATGGATGTTAAAGTCCGCATGCACGTCCAAATAGCTGCCGTCGGTCCCCTGATGCAAGCCACCGCCATGTAAGTCTACATCTCCGATGAGTCCAGGGACGCGCGTTACGCCGCTGAGCCACTGCACGAATCGCTGTGAATGAAGTTCGTCAAATATACTGCCGAAAATCGGGTCAAGGCGGTCGATAGCCTGGTCCGCGCTCTTTACTTCGGCCAGTCCGGCGAAGGCAATCTCCATGGCCTGTACCGATGGAAAAGCATCCAGCGCGCGCTTTGCGGCAACGGGGTTGAGAAAATCGTCGATCGTGACGTGACGGATGGGATCGCCGTTTGCAAATTGCACGGCGATCCGGTCACGTGCGGTAATAAGGGGTTCAAAGTTAACCATCTGCAACGCAGTTTCCACCGCGCCAACCTTCGTAGCAAGGTCGCCCCGCCCCCGTGCGTTAAAATATTTTCATGCCTAAAACCGAGCACTGGCAGTGGTACGTCGAAGAGTTCGCCGAGACAGAGACGCACCATCACGCTATAGACGAAACGTATTATGCCGGCAGGACCCAGTTTCAAAGCGTGGCGGTAATACGGACTTCAGTGTTTGGCACTATGCTGATTCTCGACGGCGATACGCAGAGTTCTGCTGTCGACGAAAAAATCTACCATGAAACCCTTGTTCATCCCGCGCTTGCCGGATGCAGCGACCGTTCGAATGTCCTTATCTTGGGCGGTGGCGAGGGCGCGACTTTACGGGAAGTGTTCCGCGCGAAAGGCGTGCGCCGGTGCACCATGGTCGACATTGACGGGCAAGTTGTGGATTTATCCAAAAAATATTTACCACAATGGGCCGATGGAGCATTTGAGGATCCCCGGGCACGGGTTATCATTGGCGACGCGGTAAGATTTTTGGCAGAAGATACCGAGCAATATGGGGCAATCATTTCGGATCTCACAGAACCTCTCGAAGACTCGCCATCGAACGCACTATTTTGCGACGACACTTTTCGTAAGATCAAAGCCCGCTTGGCTGCAGGAGGGGTTTATGTGCTGCAAGCCAGTACTGCGGGCCTGCACAACATGACTTTGCACGCGAAGATGGCCCGGAGCCTTCGGAAACATTATACATACGCCCGTTCCTTTTACACGCACATTCCGGCTTTCGACAATGATTGGGCATTTATAGCGTGCAGCGACGCGATCGACATCTCGGTGCTTGACGGATCAACCATTGATTCATACGTGCATGGCTTGCGCGGGGAGAATTTTTTCTACGATGCGGAAACGCACCGCCGTCTCTTTAGCTTGCCGCTTTACTTACGACGGGAACTTGAAAAGGCGGGCGAGACATTCTGATCCCAATGGGAATAGCAGCATCACAGCTTCTGGCACATCCAGGGAGGGGCAAAGTTGACTACCGTCGATCAAGTGAAAGCTCGCCTTCAGTGGGACAAAGAACGCTCACATTTTGTGGACTTACTCGACCTAAAACTGGAGAGCGTCAGCGACGGCCGAGCGACGATGCGTATGCCGTATCGGGCGGAAGTCAGCAACGGGACCGGCGCGGTGCACGGCGGAGCTATCGTTAGTTTGTGCGACACCGCCTTTTATGTAGCGTTGGCCTCGCTTTACGGACGCGATCAACAAACGACAACTGCGGCGCTTGCCTGTAACTTCTTAGCGCCCGCATTGCCTCCGAATGATTTGATCGCCGAAGCACAAGTTCTAAAAGCCGGACGTCGAATCGTCTACGGTGAAGTAAAAGTAATCAGTGGCGACCGCCTGGTCGCGCACGCGACACTGAATTTTCTGAATACGAACGCGCAGGAAAAACCTCGATGACAATACTCGATGCTGCTGTTAAGCGCACGGTGCTTTATGATCAGCACCAAAAGCTTGGTGCCCGTTTGATTCCCTTCGGCGGTTTTCAAATGCCGGTGCAATACAGTGGCATCTTAAAGGAACACAACGCGGTGCGCGAGCGCGCAGGATTATTTGACCTCTCACACATGGGACAGTTCATCCTAGAAGGCGAGGATGTTGCCGCTTGGGCCGATACGCTAACAGTAAATGCCATTTCCACGATTAAGCCGTTTGCGGCGCGCTACAATGTTTTTTGCAACGAAGTTGGCGGAGCGCTTGACGATGTCATATTCTATCGTTTACCCGAGCGCTGGTTGCTGGTGGTTAATGCGTCGAACGCTGATAAGATGTGGAAGCACTTAAATTCGCACTTAGGCTCATTCGACGTCAAAATCGCAAATCTTCACGGCAAGAATGCGTTAATCGCGATTCAGGGACCCAAATCGGTAGAAATGCTTTCCCGGATTGTGGATGCCGACCTTGCCGTAATGAAGTACTATTCTTGTACCGAAACGACAGTTCTCAATCAGCCCGCGGTGGTCGCACGCACTGGGTACACCGGCGAGGATGGGTTCGAGCTATTTGTCGATTCAGGCTGTGCGTCAGAGATCTGGCAAAGGTTGCTAACCGAAAACGGTGCGGCAGGCCTCGAGCCCGCAGGGTTGGGAGCACGTGATGTGTTACGTTTGGAGGCGGGAATGCCACTATACGGGCATGAGTTAACCGAAGACATTACCCCGATGCAAGCAGGGCTTGTGTGGGCGATAAAGTTCTCTAAGCCGGAATTTATCGGTAAGAAGGCCTTGCAACAGCAGAAAGAATCTGACAGCTACCGACGCATCGTTGGACTAATTGTGACTGGACGGGCGCCGGCTCGTGAAGGTTACCGGGTCCTTTATCAGGGTGGGCCCACCGGTGAAATCCGCAGCGGTTCACTGGGGCCGTCCGTAGGTAACCGCAATATCGCGACCGCTTTGCTGGAGAAGGAGGCGGCGGTCCCTGGCCAGCGCGTGGAAGTAGAAATACGCGGAACCTTACACGAAGCGGAGATAGTCGCGCTTCCATTTTATAAACGCAGTTAACAGGAGTACTAAATGGGCAAGCCCGGCGATCTTTTGTACAGTAAGGAACACGAGTGGGTTAAGGTGCACGGAGATACTGCCACCGTCGGAATAACCGATTATGCTCAAAACTCGCTCGGTGACATTGTTTACGTGGAATTGCCGCGCGTTGGGTCACAGGTTTCCCAATTCGCGAATACGGGCGTTGTTGAATCGGTGAAAGCGGTTTCGGATTTGTACACGCCCATCAGCGGCGAAGTTTTAGAGGTTAATGGCGCACTCGAGGACGACCCGTCGCTGGTTAATCGCGAACCCTTCGATCGGGGATGGCTTTTTAGGGTTCAGATAAAAGATGTGGAGGAACAGAACAACCTTCTCTCCCCTCAGACATACGAAGAAATGGTCGCGGGCGAGCCCCATTAAATGAATGAGCATTTTTGGCGCGCCCTCGGGGGATGTTGCGCTAACCGCAATGGTGAGCGCGGCTTAAGTCTGGGGGCCCCGTGGGGCGGGGGGGCCGCCACGGGGGGTGCGCAGGGCTCGGCGCGGAGCGTCATCTAAATGTATACACCGCATACGCAGCGGGACGTCGAACAGATGCTTGAGGTGATCGGCGCAGGCTCCCTTGAAGAGCTAACCCGCGTCCCGCAGGATGTTGCACTCAAGGCGGACCTCGATGTGGTTCCGGCGCTTCCTGAAACAGCTATCATGCGACGCTTTGAAACATTTGCGGCGCGCAACGATGCCTCCAAGTTTATTACGTTTCTCGGGGCCGGAGCGTACCGTCACTATTGTCCGCCGGCAGTGATGTCGCTAGGGATGCGTGGCGAATTCTTGACTTCCTATACGCCCTATCAGGCGGAGGTTTCTCAAGGGTACCTGCAAGCGATTTACGAGTGGCAAACATATATTGCCTTGCTGACGGGATTGGATGTGGCAAACGCCTCAGTTTACGATGGCGCTACCGCTCTTGCGGAAGGCGCCATCATGGCGATCAATGCCAATGGCCGGAAAAAAGTTCTCATTTCGCGCGCGGTGCACCCAAACTACCGAGCGGTGCTCCAAACATATGCTACCGGACTTGATGTAACAATCGACGAGTTATCCATAACCGAACATGGAACGACGCGTTGGAGTGAGTTACGCGGGTCTGCTACAGCAGAGTATAGTGCAATCATCGTGCAATCACCAAACTTCTTCGGCAATATCGATGCACCAGATTCGTCGACAAGCAATTCCATAAAAGAAAACGGTACCATACTGATCGGAGTTGTTGCAGAGGCTCTATCGCTCGCAGCTTTACGGACACCCGCCTCATGGGGCGCGCAAATTGCCGTCGGCGAAGCTCAGTCATTTGGCGTGGCTATGGCATTCGGTGGCCCGTACGTCGGTTTCATTGCTGCTGCACAAGAGCACTTACGGCGTATTCCCGGCCGCCTGGTCGGAAAAACCGTGGATAAGCACGGTCAGCCAGCCTATGTTTTGACGCTGCAGGCTCGCGAACAACATATCCGCCGGGAGCGCGCAACGTCAAACATTTGCACGAATCAAGCGCATTGTGCGCTCTTGGCTACCATTTACTTAGCAC
>JALYZK010000124.1 GCA_030945705.1 Vulcanimicrobiota bacterium
GCCTTCGATCTCCCCACGCTCATGGGTTACGACTCCGATCATCCCGCGAGCGAAGGCGAGGTGGGCAAGTGCGGCGTCGCCATCGATTCACTCGCGGACATGGAACAGCTTTTCGATGGAATCGACATGGGTGACATCACGACATCCATGACGATTAATGGGCCGGCCTGCATAGCGCTCGCGCAGTACATCGCCGCTGCCGAAAAGAAAGGAATACCGCGTAGCGCGCTTGGCGGTACTATCCAGGCGGATATTCTCAAAGAGTATATCGCGCAAAAAGAATGGATCTTTCCACCCCGTCCCCACATGCGCGTGATCGTCGACATGATGCGTTTTTGTCGTGATGAAATGCCAAAGTGGAATACCATTTCGGTTTCTGGCTACCACATCCGAGAGGCTGGCTCCACCGCCGTGCAAGAACTGGCCTTTACCCTTGCCGACGGTTTTGCCTATGTGGAAGCCGGCATAAAATCCGGGATGGATGTCGATTCATTTGCGCCGCGCCTCTCGTACTTCTTTAACTCACATATTGACTTTTTTGAGGAGATTTGCAAGTTCCGCGCAGCGCGGCGTATCTATGCCAGGCACATGCGTGAGAAATATGGAGCAAAGGATCCGCGATCGTGGACGTTGCGGTTTCACACGCAGACCGCCGGTTGCAGCGCGACGGCCCAGCAACCAGAAAATAACATCGTGCGCGTTGCTTACGAAGCGATGGCCGCGGTCCTTGGCGGAACGCAGTCTCTGCACACGAATTCAATGGATGAAGTAATGGCATTGCCCACGGAAAAGTCTGTAGAGATCGCGTTACGCACGCAGCAGGTTTTGGCGTACGAGACGAACGTCACCAATGTGGTTGATCCGCTGGGTGGATCGTATTTTATTGAAGCGCTTACTGCCGAGATGGAAAAAGGTGCAGAAGAATATTTTCGCCGGATTGACGAGTACGGCGGCGTTATAGAGGCCATCGAGGCTGGTTTCTTTCAGCGGGAAATAGCCGATGCGTCCTACCGTTATCAGCGCTCTCTTGAAACGAAAGAGCGCATAATCGTTGGGGTCAATTATTTTGAAAAGAAAGAGGACGCGGGCGACATCGACTTTCTTCGCATTGGTGAAGAAATCGAGAAAGGGCAAGCGCGGGCATTGCAAAACGTGCGTGACAACCGTGACGGGACGCAAGCTCTATCTTCACTAGAGAGGCTTAAGCGCGCTTGCGGCGATACCCGCGACAACGTGATGCCGCACTTGATCGAGTGCGTGAACGCCTATGCCACCGAAGGTGAAATAGTCCAAGCAATGGTCGACGTTTACGGAAGATACACCGAGCAGGTCACTTTTTAATGGTCCGCACCGGTGGTTAGTGGCAACCGCCCTTTACGGATCATCGTCGCGAAGGCCGGCCTTGACGGTCATGACCGCGGCGCGAAAGTCATTGCCCGGGCGCTGCGCGATGCGGGAATGGAAGTGATCTACACCGGTCTGTTCCAAACTCCCGAACAAATTGTGCAGACGGCGATTCAAGAGGACGCTGACGGCATCGGGCTTTCGATTCTATCCGGGGCACACATGACGCTGTTTCCCCTGATAGTAGACCAACTCAAAGCTCAAGGTGCCGACGACATCGTTTTTTTTGGCGGCGGAACCATACCTGCCGACGACGCTGCAGAACTCAAGTCGCGCGGCGTCCGCGAGATCTTCACGCCCGGTGCGCCTTTGGCGGGCATCGTCGAGTTCGTAGCGCGCGAGTGCGGTAGACGCCGGCAACCGGTAGGCTAACGCGAAATGTCCGGCACAGTACGAACTCGTGTGGCGCCATCGCCAACGGGCGATCCCCACGTGGGCACGGCTTACGTTGCGCTGGTGAACTTCTGTTTTGCCAAAAAAAACGCCGGTGATTTTGTATTACGGATTGAGGATACGGACCAGCAGCGCAGCACCCAGTACTCCGAACAAGCGATTCTTAAATCATTGCGCTGGCTGGGCCTAAGCTGGAACGAGGGTCCTGACGTGGGCGGTGCTTATGGACCCTACCGCCAGAGTGATCGTACTGAACTCTACAGGGAACATGTCGCGCAGCTTCTGGAGCAAGGCAATGCCTTCCGATGTTTTTGCACGCCGCAACGGCTAGAAGAGATGCGGCAAACGCAACGCACGCGAAAGGTTCCCTCCCGCTACGACGGACGTTGCTTACATTTGGCGCAAGACGACGCGCAGGCCGCCATGGAGCGCGGGGAATCCTTTGTCGTTCGCATGAAAGTCCCCGACGAAGGCACTTGCGTTGTCGATGACATGTTGCGCGGATTAATTTCCATCCAATGGAACAGCGTCGACATGCAGATATTGCTTAAGTCAGACGGGATGCCGACTTATCACCTAGCGAACGTTGTGGACGATCACTTAATGAAAATCACGCACGTGATCCGCGGTGAAGAATGGGTGTCTTCGGCGCCGAAGCACATGTTGCTTTACCGATATTTTGATTGGATCCCGCCGGCTTTCTGTCATTTGCCCCTGTTGCGTAACGCAGACAAGAGTAAGTTAAGCAAGCGGAAGAATCCGACCGGAATATTCTTTTTTAGGGCCATGGGTTACTTACCGGAGGCCCTTTTGAATTTTCTGGGGCTCTTCACAGTGTCGTCCACGAGCGAAGATGAAAAGATGAGTGCCCAAAACCTTCTCGAGCGTTTTGATCTTTCTCACATTTCGCTGGGAGGACCAGTGTTTGATGTTGCGAAGCTCGATTGGCTTAACGGTCGTTACATTCGTGAAAGCCTCGACACTGCGTCTTTTATGCAACACGTTCGAGAGTGGAATTTTAGTGAGGGGCGCTTGCAACGCATCGCCGAACTCGCCCGGCCGAGAATCGATCGCCTGAGTGATTTGGGTCAACTGACAGCCTTTCTTTTTTCTGGTCATCTGCCGTTGCGCGCCGATCAGTTGCGTGCGACGAAGCTGGATGATGCGACCCTGCGCCGGAGCCTGGGGTTTGCAATGTGGGATTTCGACGTATTGGCGCAGTGGGATCAAGCGGGTATCGAATCAGTGCTCAAGAGTGTGGCAGAGCGCAACAACAAGAAGCTTCGCGATGTTGTGCGCATTTTTTACATCGCCATAACCGGCAGCACCACGTCGTTGCCGTTGTTTGATGCAATGGAGCTGCTGGGGCGGGATCTGTGCCGTGAGCGGCTCCGTTATGCGCTGGCGTTGCTGGGTGGTGTTACCTCTTCCGAAGAAAAGGAATGGCGCGAATGGGCGTAACCAATTGATGACTAGGGCGATCGTTCTGGCTGCGGGCAAAGGCACGCGTATGAAAAGCACGCGGCCAAAACTTTTGCACGAACTGTGCGGCCGTCCAATGTTGTGGTACGTGCTGGGGGCCCTCAGAGAAGCTGGTGTGGGCGAGATCAGTGTGGTTACGAGCGCTGAATTACTACCCCACCTCAGCCAGTTTAGCGTGCGCCCCATCTTGCAGGAACCGCAGCTTGGAACCGGTCACGCGGTGCAAATAGCGCTACGTGAGCTTCCCGCCGCCCAAGGTCAAATGCTTGTTGTTTGTGGGGACATGCCGCTAATTGATGCCGGCATCGTCCGCACGGTGGTTGCTGCATTTGTGCAAGACACAATGAACGCGCCTGCTTTGGCAATGGTAACGGCGCGGATGCCGCTGCCTTCCAACTTTGGCCGAGTTCTCCGTAACGGCGAAGAGATATCCCGTATCGTTGAAGAACGTGATTGCACCGATCAAGAACGCGCCGTCGATGAAGTAAATGCCGGCATATATCTTTATGATGAATCCGTTCTACGAGCGGCCGTTGCGGTATTAGACAACCGCAATGTTCAAAAAGAATATTACCTTACCGACACCGTGCATAAACTCGTCGAAGGCGGCAAGCGTGTCATGGGCGTGCCTGCTGCGGATTATCATAGCGTTATCGGCATTAACGATCGAAGCGAACTGGCACGGGCTCGACGTCAACTTAACGCGCGGTTATGTGACGCCTATATGCGTGACGGCGTGACCATCATCGATCCTGCGACGACCTATCTAGAACCCGAATTGAGGCTCGGTGCCGATACGATCATCTATCCGAACACGTCGATCGGACTCCTCTCGGAGATTGGAGTGCGCTGCGAACTCGGACCAAACACCCGCATTAGTAATTCGCGCCTCGGAAAAGGGGTCGTCGTGAAGGAGAGCGTCATCGTCAACAGCAGGTTGGGCGATGACGTTTTGGTTGGGCCGTTTGCGCATGTGCGCGCCAATGCGTCTCTTTCCACCGGCGTACGCATCGGAAACTTTGTGGAAGTTAAGAATTCGCAGCTCGACGAGCGCGTCAGGGCCGGCCATCTCTCGTATCTGGGCGATGCTACCATCGGTGAAGGGGCAAATATCGGAGCAGGAACGATTACCTGTAATTATGATGGAAGGAAGAAAAATCAGACTCGCATCGGGAAGCGTGCATTTATCGGTTCAAATTCGTCGCTCGTCGCACCCGTCTCGGTTGGAGACGGTGCACTGACCGGTGCATCCTCGGTGGTGACAAAAGACGTCAGCGCGGGTGAGCGGGTTGCCGGTAATCCGGCCAGGCCACTGGCCAAGAAATAGAGATACCTTCGATAAAGTAACCGCATCCTGCTAACGAGAAACGTGTTCAATGGCTTGTAAGTTGATATGGATAACCCCCGAAGCCGAACGGATCATGGGCTACTGTGCTCGGGTTAGTAACCCTGAAAATCAAGAAAACCCCGACGTGGCAAAACTGCTACGTTTCTGTATCAGAAATGGACACTGGTCCGTTTTCGAGATGGCCGATATGTGCGTTGAAATTACAACAACGCGCGTTATCAGCGCGCAAATAACTCGCCACCGCAGCTTCCATTTTCAGGAATTCAGCCAACGCTATTCGGCCGTTCCCGGCATCGCCCAAGTCCAGGCGCGCAGGCAAGACTCCAAAAACCGGCAGTCCTCTCACGACGATTTACCGCAGGAAACCTTGAGCTGGTTCGAAAGCGCCGCATCTGAGCATTTCAGCCAAGCGCGCCGGCTTTACGACAAAGCACTTGCTAAGGGAATCGCAAAAGAATGTGCGCGGTTTCTGTTGCCGCTCGCGTCGGCGACGACTCTGTATATGAAGGGCAGCGTACGGGACTGGATCCACTACATCAACTTAAGAACGGACGGCGGGACACAGTTAGAACACCGTGAGCTGGCGCAACAGTGTAAAGAACTCTTCGTGGAACAGTTGCCCATCGTGGGCGCCGCCTTGGGCTGGCCCAGCCCTTCCACAATTCGCAACAACGGCGCAGTCTAGCTGGAGTATAGGTTCTTTGGTGAGGAAGGCTCTGCTGGTTGCTTTCTTTTGCATATGCTGCGGTCAGTGCGTGCTTGCCGCGACCGAGGGCCCGACGGGGCTGGATCGGCGGGTAACCGCCATTCCTGCCGCGCGCATCCTGTCGCAATCGCCGTTGCACTTGGTGGATCCCGGCCGTCAGCGTGCGGCGCAATACTTGGTCCACTTCACAAGACCGCTCTGGTTATTGTGGACATTCGCACAAATACTTGTGCTACTGTACTTGTGGCGTTCGGGAAAAGCCGCGCGCCTGCGCGAGCGTTTACGGAGGATTTCCCCCAACAAGTTGATGCTGCGCTTCCTTTTTGGGGCGACACTCGCTTTGCTAACCCAAATCGCAACCCTTCCTGCGGCGTTCTTTGATTATCGTTTATTTCGCATCGTGGGACTTTCCACCGAAACCTTCGGGAACTGGGTCCTTGACAATCTCATCAGTTACGCTCTCACAATGTTACTCGTCGGCATCATCGTTGCGGCAGTTCTCACGCTCGTTGACCGTACGCACCTGTGGTATGCTTACGTTATCGCGGGCGTTTTCGCCATAGCATTCTTCCTGAGCTTTGTAAATCCGATCGTGATCGAGCCGTTATTCAACCGTTACACGCCGATGCGCGAAGATCAGCCGCTGGCCCGGCGTTTACGGACGCTCTGCGAACGGGTTGGGCTGGGCGATCTTCCCATCTATGTGACTGACCTCTCACGCCGGACGATCACCGGAAATGCATATGTAGTTGGGTTGGGTTCCTCTAGGCGCATTGTGTTGGGTGATACCTTGCTGCGAACGGCCACGGCCGATGAAGTGGTCTTTACGCTGGCGCACGAGTTAGGGCATCAAGTTCACCGCGATGTCTGGCGTGGCACCATATTGGGTGCATTTGTCTTTATCTTCGGCGCGGCAATTGCGGTCCTCATTGCCGACAGAATTGGATTCCGCCGCGACGACGATGCTCTTTCTCGACTAGCGCTTGTGGGATCATTGTTGCTGATGGTTTTTGTGATTCTCATGCCGCTCGTCAATGGGTTTTCGCGCACTATGGAAGCTTCAGCCGACCGCTTTGCGTTGCAAGTCGATCCCGATCCCGTCGCTGGCGCGCGGATGTTCATCCGTTTCGCGGACGACGGGATGGCACTTGTCTGCCCCAGCCGGCTGGTACGTATCTATTTCTACGATCATCCGCCGCTGGGTTCGCGAATCGCCGCGCTTACGGGTCAGCCGAACCCCTGTCCCTAGTGGAACGAAAACGCTCTAGTGCGGAAATGGGATATTTTTGCCCAACACTCCTGAAAGATCATCAACCTTCCGGTAACCATCGGGTATGGCAAAAAGCGTTTCCGCGGGCGCGCTCCTGGTTACGCTCGTCAAGTCCACCTGTAAGGAGCCTTGCTGCGGTTGGCGGAATGCAAAGCTTGCGCGGGTCAGAAAACCATCCAAATCATCGGCGAAGTTTAGCGTACCACTTGCTTCTACCGCTTGACCGCTATTGGGTTGCATCCGGAATGCTAGCGCTACCGCGTGCGTGCGATGGCCATTGGCTTGGGATGGACCAGTAAGCCGGGTCGACAGTTCATAAACCTTATATTTTTGTACGTCTTTTCCAAACGTTAACGCTTTGAAGATATCGGGCCCGCCTGCGGTTGTCGCGTTCTGCGGCGTGGCGGCTGCCCCGGCTTTCGATTCGCGAACCGTGTAGGTCTTGTTTGCATTGGACCACACCGTCATTCTTCGTGACGAGTAATCGTAGAGGGCGCTAAACGAGCCCTGGGGCAAGAACTGCGCTGCCAAGGCGCTCACGGCGGGATCGGCTCCTGGTAAGGCGATGCGGTCGATGTCTATCCGATACAAATTGCCACGTTGCATGACTCCGATGTCCATGCCAAGATTGAAACGCTGGCCGGAAAAGCTTGCCTGAGCGACAACAGTACCCTTGGCAGAAAAGCCTAGCGGTTGATTTTGGTCCTGCGCAAAAGCCGGGCTGACGCTGCTGAGGAGAAGAAGAAACGACGCCGTAAAGGCATAAAATGGACTGATCAAAACGAACCTCCGGTATAGATGCTTCCCGTTACTTGGGTGCCGATATGGCGAGTCGTAACTAATTCCACGATTGCGGCGTGGGCGACGCGTCCGTCAAGAATCTGCGCTGCTCCGATACCAGCGCGCACCCCAAGGGCAGCTGCGCGTAAAGCGCGGCGCAGGTCGCCAGGGAAGTTGGCCTCTTCAGCGATGGTGAGCGCTTCAGCGGGGGTAAGTTCGGCGATGAGCGCGGCCGTATTCGGATCGGGGATACCTCCCTGCGCGTGAAAGAAAATCGCACGCACCGCATCAGTAGCTGAGCCAATCGCAGCTGCGACATCATCCGCAATAAGCTCGACGTCGGAACCAAAAGCACTGAACGCGGTTGGTTCGATGACGGGAATGTAGCCCGCGGCGGTCAGTGTCTGCAAGATCCCGATCTGCACCGTTCCGATGCCGGTGCCGCTGCTGGGTAGCATTGCCGCGTCCGCTCCCGACAAGCCCACCGCAACGTTGCCCGAGCGATTGATTGTGCGCACTAGTATATGAGCTGCACTTGGCGTCGGAGCCACGAGTATCGGCCGCACGTTATGCTCGGCAAGAAACGCGAGGTCGGCCATTAACGTTGTGCTCTGCGCGTAAGTCACCAAGTCGTCGACTCGAACAACAAACGCTTTACCATCGAATTGCTGCACCGTAACCCCCAGTTAACCGTTATCCTTGGGTAGAACCTCAGGCGCGGTCCATGAGTTAACGAACTGCATCGCGCGTTCGATGCCATGATCGAGCCAAAGTTGCGTGCCTTGCGCCCCTGCGGATAGTATTTCGGGCAATATGGTGCTTTCTTTCGGCGTAAACGGAGCCAGCACGTGCTCGATACTATCGTGCTGGGAGCGCCCAATACCGATGCGAAGGCGCGCAAACGCGTCGCCGACGGTTGCAATAATGGAGCGCAGGCCGTTGTGCCCGCCATGACCCCCTTGGGCCCGCATGCGTAATTTTCCGAAGGGCAAATCCAGGTCGTCGCTTACGACCATAATCGACTCCGCAGGAATGCGATACCAGGACGCGATTAGCCGAACCGGCGTTCCGCTTGCATTCATAAATGAGTTTGGTTTCGCCAATACAAGCCTTTTTTGCGGAGCAAAGGCTTGGCGTGCGCTGTCTTTCGTTTTCCATGTTTGTATGCAATAACGACGCGCGAGTTCGTCCACGAGGAGAAAACCCAGATTATGTCTGGTGTTTTTATAAGTATCGCCGGGATTGCCCAGTCCGACGATGAGACGCGGATGATCGCGCTCCGGGCCAAAAGAGCCTAAGATTGCGTCGGCTCGACCTCAGTTTTCTCACCGACCAATTCGGGCTCAGCCTGCGGCGCCGGAGTAGCCGCTTCTTCGACTTGAGTGGCCGTCTTCGAAGGCTCAACCGCGACCAGAATCGTGTCGGGGGGTGTGAGCATGACGAAGCCTTCGGGCAGATTCGCCTCTGCTGCTGTCACGTGGTCGTGCAGGCCGAGGGAGCTGACATCGACTTCAATGTGATCGGGGATCTTGTTTGCCGGACCTGAAATCTCCACTTGATGGGTGACGATGTCTAGGACGCCCCCGAACTCTTTGACACCGAGGGCGACGCCAACGCTCACCACCGGAATGCTGGAGTGGACTTCTTCATTTGCCGACACACGTTGCAGGTCGGCGTGAATGATACGCCGGCTCAAAGGATCGCGCTGCAACTCGCGCAGCAGCGCCGTTTCGCCGCGCCTTCCGTCGACTCGCAATGTGATAAGCGAACTCCGTCCGCCGCGATGCATCACATCTTCGAATGCCTTGAGGTCAAATTCAATAAGCGCAGGTTCCGAGCCGTGACCGTAAAGCACGGCAGGCAGCTTTCCGGCTTTACGCGCTGCGTTTGCGCCAGTAGATCCGGACCGAACACGGGCTGCGGCGGTGAGCGACAATTCGTTGGGCAACGTGAACTCCTACCAGACTATCAGTGAACAGGAATGGGGGGCATCGGCATAACGGAAGTGGCTTCTTCCGGGGCCTCGCCGGCTGAAAAGAAAAGTTCGGACACTGAGCGATTCGTAGTAATACGCGTAATGGCATCCGCTAGGATCTGAGCAATCGAGAGGACCACGAATTTCGGGTGTTCCTCCGCGGTGGGAAATGGAATCGTATTTGTCACGATAATTTTTTCAATTGGAGCGTCTTCCAGGACGCGAACCGCGTCGCCGGCAAAGATTCCGTGCGTCGCCACCGTGTAAACCTTCGTTGCTCCGCGCCGGATAAGGGCTTGGGCTGCCTTTGCAAGTGTCCCGCCGGTGGAGATCATGTCGTCTACCACTACAGCGACCCGGCCCTTCACCTCTCCGACGATGTCCGTGACTTCGGAAACGTCAGGTTCAGGACGCCGTTTGAAGACGATGGCAAGCGAACTCCCCAGCCGCTTGGCAAAGAGTTCGGCGCGATGCACGCCACCGGCATCCGGCGAGACGACGACGATTTTTTCATCGAACAGACCTTGGTTCTTGAGGTAATTGCACAGCGTCGGCATAGCCATGAGGTTGTCGACCGGCCCATCGAAAAATCCCTGGATCTGAGCGGCGTGCAGGTCTAGGGTTACGAGCCGCTTCGCGCCCGAGGCTTTGAGTAGATTGGCAATCACCTTTGCGGATATCGGTTCGCGACCTTTAGTTTTCTTGTCTTGCTTGGCATATCCGTAGTAGGGCATCACTGCGGTTATGCGGGCCGCGGAAGCACGGCGCAACGCATCGATCATCAACAGTAACTCTAAGATTGAATCGTTTACGCTATTGCCGTTGGGTGCCTTGCACGTTGACTGCACGACGAAAACTTCCGATCCCCGAACGTTTTCACTGATCTCAATCCTGCATTCTTCATTCTTGAACTTATCGACCAGCGCTTTGCCCACATGCAACCTCATGCGCCTGGCAATTTCTTCGGCGAGTTTTTGGTTCGAGTTTCCGCTGAAGAGCAACGGGTTGTGACTCACGGGCAACTCCAAGGAAAGGCGGGGCGCTGGCAACCTTCGCACTCACCTCTAAAACGCCTGTGCAAGCACCGCCCGTGCAGCTTGCTCCGGCGGGTGGCTTCTACGCGGGCGCGAAGCGCTTTGTTATGCCGCGATTCAAGCTGGTTGCACCATACGCTTTAGCCGGCGATCAACCCAGGGCGACCGAAGAGCTAGCCCGGGGAATTGCGCGTGGCGATTCGGCCCAGACGCTCTTAGGGGTAACGGGCAGCGGCAAGACGCTCGCCATGGGCCGGGTAGTGGAGATGGTGCAGAAGCCAACGCTCGTGTTATGTCATAACAAAACTCTTGCGGCACAGCTTTGCGCTGAATTTCGTGAATTCTTTCCGAAGAATGCGGTCGAGTACTTCGTTTCGTATTTCGATTACTACCAGCCCGAAGCGTATATTGCGCATACAGACACCTATATCGAAAAGGACAGCTCGATCAACGACGAAATCGAGCGGCTTCGGCATTCCGCGACGCAGTCGTTGCTGACCCGGGCGGACACCCTCATCGTTGCCTCCGTGTCGTGCATCTACGGTTTGGGTTCGCCCTCGGACTACATGGAGCTTTCGGTCAGAATCAAACTCGGCGATGATTTGGATCGCGACAAGTTCTTGCGCAAACTTGTCGACATGCAGTACCGCCGCAATGATCTCAATCTGGTCCGTGGGACCTTCCGAGTCCGCGGCGATACGCTCGAGTACGTAGGTGTGGAAGAAGAATTGGTTCATCGCATCGAGTTTTTCGGCGACCGAGTGGAAGCAATAAATGTCGTTAATATCATGACCGGCGAATATGTGGAATCGAAAGATGAATTGACGATTTTTCCAGCTAAGCACTTCATCACTCCCGATGAAAAACTGGGGCGTGCCATAATCGCAATTGAACTCGAACTCCAGCAGCGCTTGCGCTATTTCAAAGATAACGGCAAGTTAATCGAAGCACAGCGCCTCGAAATGCGAACGCGGTACGATTTAGACATGCTCCGTGAAGTCGGTTACTGTAACGGCGTTGAGAACTATTCGCGTCATCTGGCTGGCCGGGAAGCTGGTTCAACGCCTTCCTGCTTGCTAGATTTTTTCTCCAAGGATTGGCTGCTTTTCATCGATGAGTCTCACGTCACGATCCCACAGGTTCACGGAATGTACGGAGGCGATCGCTCGCGCAAACAGGCGTTGGTGGAGCATGGCTTTCGACTTCCGAGTGCCTTGGACAATCGCCCGCTGACTTTTGAAGAGTTCGATGCTCATCTCAACCAAGTCGTTTACGTATCTGCGACGCCGAACACGTATGAAGTCGGAAAATCCGCGCAGGTTGTCGAGATGATCATTCGCCCAACTGGTCTGGTGGATCCCGAAGTTGACGTGCGCTCTACCAAAAATCAAATCGATGACTTGATGGAAGAAATTCGTTTGAGGGTCGGCAAAAATGAACGGATATTGGTCACCACGCTAACGAAAAAAATGGCCGAAGACCTGACCGATTTCTTGCTTGAGATGGGTTTCAAGGTCAGGTACCTGCACAGCGAAATTGATACGCTGGAGCGAATTGCGATACTGCGAGATTTACGGACTGGCACGTTTGACGTGCTGGTTGGCATCAATTTGTTGCGCGAAGGACTCGACTTGCCGGAGGTGTCGCTGGTCGGCATACTCGACGCAGATAAAGAAGGGTATCTACGAAGCGGCATTTCTTTGATTCAGACCATCGGTCGCGCAGCCCGCAACGTTGAAGGACGCGTCATCATGTACGCCGACACGGTCACCGACTCAATGGCCCGGGCGCTGGGCGAAACCAAACGCCGCCGTGAAATGCAATTAGCATTCAACGCTGAGCACGGTATCGAGCCCAAATCGGTGCGTAAAGAAATTCGCGACATTCTCGCCATGGTTGGAGCCCCGCAAGATGGCGCGGCAGCGATTCGTGCGGAAAAAATTCCACGAGACGTCGCTCTCGCAATGGTCAAAGACATTGAGAACAAGATGCGAGATTTTGCGGCGAACTTGGAATTTGAGAAAGCTGCTGCGCTGCGCGACGAACTGCTGGAATTGCGCAAGCAGATCGGCGGCAATGAAAGCGTCCTTTTTCAGGGTAAAGCTCCGAAAATTTTTGCTCACGCGCTCAAGGAACTGGTCGGAAGCAGTTAGGAAGCTGGCTTTGGTCGGGCGCCTATTTTAAGTACCTAGTCTGGCACTGCCTACTCCCTGCGGTTTGGACTGATACCATTCATCATATCAATCCAGGCCCGTTTAAAGCGAGTGCTCTGAATCGGTTGTTCGTAATATGACGCGTTGGCGTCCATGCGCCGGGGCACGCGCACGGCTCCCTTGCCGAATGATGCTGGGATGATCTTATCGTGGCCGCCCAAGATCACATATACCGGCTTGTCGCGGAGGTGAATTCGGGCAGTGTCGAGGTCTCGATGGTCGATCGCGCCGAGGATCGACATGAAGCCGCTAAAGCGCTCGGTGTGCGGTGCACCAACGTGAAAAACGCTCGCGCCGCCCATCGAGATTCCCGCCAGATAGATACGGCGCGTATCGATCGCAAATGCGTGCTGGGTCTCATCGATGGCCGCGTAAACCTCTTGAGAGGCCGGATCGGCGAAGTTGTCGATGCCTCGTGCGTAAGGCGCGAGTAGAATGGCGTCGTCGTCGCGTTGGGCGAGTTGGCTGATCTGTAGACCCTTTAAGATGGATGGGGAATCGTCAGCCAGCGCAGGCAGAGCGCTCAGTGCCAGCATCAGCGCCGTGCATAAAACAGTTTTCATTGAGCAAGCAACGAGGGCATACCGACCGGTGTGACTGAAAGCCAGCCCTCGTGCGGTTTAACTTTATCACCACGGATCGTCACGACGGTATCAGCGTTCTGGAAGCGACGCTGCCGCGTAACGGTGCAGGAAGAAATCTTATCTATCGAACACGAACGGGCGCGCTGTTGCGCGTCAACGGCGCGGTTGCGGGAGCCTTTGATGCAGAACATACCAGTGTGAATCTTCCTTCTGTTCCGCCCGGCGCTTCACTGCGTTTAGAGGTGGAGGAAGAGTCGCTGCCATCTTCCGGCTTGCCGTCAGGTCCCGGCCTGGCATGGTGGTGGATGAATTTTCGTTCACATCCCGTGGCGGCGCGGGTGGGAAAACTGGTTTCCGGAATTTCCATGGTCGCGCCGGCCGGAGCCGCACAGCAGCCGTTGATTGGGCACTCGCACCTTGATGTTGCCTGGCTTTGGACCTACGAACAAACGCGGCGCAAAGCGCTGCGAACTTTCGCAACGGCGCTGCGCCAACTCGAGCGTTACCCGGGCTTCGTGTTCTCGCAAAGTCAGCCGCAGCTCTACGAGTTCGTTGAGCAGGAAGACGCGACGTTTTTCGAGCGACTTCGAGGCTTTGCGGTCGGTCGGCGCTTTGACTGCACAATTGCAAGCTTATGGGTGGAATCGGACTGCAACATTCCCTGCGGTGAGGCCCTGCTGCGCCAAATGATGTTCGCCCACCAGTTCATTGAAACCAATTTTGGGCAGCAGCCCTCGGTAGCCTGGTTACCGGATAGCTTTGGGTTCGCAAATACGCTGCCCACACTACTTAATCACGCTGGCATCCAATACTTCGCGACGACGAAACTCCAGTGGAACGACACGACTCGTTTTCCGTATCATCAATTCGTCTGGCGTGGGCCCGACGGGAGCCAAGTGCTCGCAGCGCAGATCGCCTCCTACGAAGGCGATGCGACGCCCAGACGCTTGGCAACCGCACAAAAACGGAAAGAACCGCTCATCGTCGGGTACGGCGACGGTGGTGGCGGAGTTGCGGACGCAACAATCGAACGCGCGTCGAGTATTGGTCGATGGACGTGCCCGACAGAATGGTTTGCGCAACTTGAGGCGCGAGGTGCCAATTTGCCGGTCCATGACAACGAACTGTATCTTGAATATCACCGCGGAGTCTTTACCACACATCATCGTATCAAAGCGCGCAGTGCCCGGCTGGAGCGAGAGCTCCTCGACGCCGAAGAACGCGCCGCCTGGTGCGTCGCGCTGGGCGTTCCTAGGGAATCGCAGGCAACCTTCCGGCTGCGTTTGTCGCAGGCTTGGAAAATCGTGCTGCGCAACCACTTTCACGACGTCATAACGGGAACGTCGATCGGCACCGTTTATGACGACGTGCAGCGTGAATACGACGAAGCTCAAAGCCTTGTTGACGGAGTCGCCAAAAGTGCGCAGAGCATGCTTCCACGTGCGGCAGCGCGCGCAGGCTCCGGCGAGCCGACGCCGGTGACTTACTGCAATGGGCGCTTTAGGTTCGGCAACGGCCTAATTGACGCCGATGTGGGTCCGGACGGTCAGATCACCAGGCTCTGCGCATCCGGCGGACCGAACGTCGTCGAGCGGGCGAATATTCTCGCGGCCTATGTTGACCAACCCAAAGCGTGGGACGCGTGGAATCTCGAGGCTGGATATCAGGCCAAGTCGGTACCCATTGCGATCGGGCAAGCGAGGTGCAGCGAGCGTGCCTTGGAGATTCCGTTGAGTGTTGGGAAGTCGCAGTTCATTATGCGCGTGACGTTGGGTGCCGGTGAGCATTTTTTGCGTGTAGAGCTCGACGGACTCTGGAACGAATCGCACCGCCTTTTGCGTGTCGAGAACAGGTTACGTCTCAACGCGAACGCTGCCACCTTTGGAACGCCACATGGAACCGTTACGCGCTCTGCGCAGAAGAACACACCGGAACGGCGAGCACAATTTGAGGTGCCGGGACAACGGTATGCCTTTGTTGCGCAAGCGAACGGGACCGCAGTGGCCGTACTAACGCTCGACACGTACGGCTGGAACGCCCGGGATCTACCCCGGGGAAGAATGCATTTGGGCCACTCGCTTCTGCGAGCCCCGGTTTGGCCCGATGCGATGGCCGACCGGGGCGAACAGCACCTGGCTTACGCGTTCGCCGTGTTGCCCAACATCAGGGTTGGAGTTTTGGAACAGATTTGGCACCGATACGCGCATGGCCCGACAGTTCGGCTTTTCCTCCCCGAGGACGATGGCGTGCTGGTGGTTGCCTGCAAACCTGCGCAAAACGGCGAGGGCGTGGTGCTGCGAGTTCGAGAGTGCGACGGGCGGCAGCGGTCCGCCAAAATCTTCTGCGCCGCACGGGCGCGCGAAGTTGCTGCGGTTGACGCGTTAGAACGGCCTACGCACGGAGCGGTGTCGCTGCAGGGAGAGAGCATCGCAGCGGAACTGGGGCCCTACGCATTGCATTCTTTTCGCGTCCGCTTTCAATGAAGCGCCCTCAGCTTACCACCGTGCTGTTTGATTTGGATGACACATTGCATGACGATACGCTGGCCTACCGCAGTGGCGCCGAGGAGGTGGCACGAAAAGTCGCGGCCGAGCACAACATTGATGGGTTAGCGCTCAAAGATGCATACGTGGCACAGGCCGAAGGTTTTTGGGAACGCCTTGCGCCGGCCCAGCTTGTTAATAAACTTGCAAGCGTGCGCGCTGCACTGTGGGAAGCCGCCTTGAGTGAAGTCGGCTTGCATGACCCTGAGTTAGCGGCGCGTTGTGCCGTGCAATACAATACCTCGAGGCGCAAGTATTTTAAGATGTTTCCCGGCGCGGTCGAGTTGTTGATCGAGTTGCGCAGCCGTGGCGTTAAGCTGGGATTGCTCACTAATGGTTTTGCGGAAACCCACCGTGAAAAGATTGCTTTACTGAAAATTGGCGAGTTCTTCGATGCGATTTTCATCGCTGATGAAGTCGGCATGCTCAAGCCGGATCCGCTCTTGTTTGCGCATGCCTGCCGCAAACTTCGAAGCTCGCCCTCCAGGAGCGCAATGGTTGGTGACCGGTACGAGCGGGATATTGCGGGAGCTCTCCAAGCCGGGCTGTACACCATTTGGATCAACGTGCATGGTGCCACTCTGCCGGCGGCCTCAACATCACCGCACGTTACGGTGAACAGCATTCTTGAAGCAGCCGGAGCTTTGCGCAGCATCTGATTGCCAGGGTTGCACGGACGGTCAACGAAGGCGGGAGGGTGCAGAGCAGCAACGATATAGGCAACCTCTTTAGCCGTTCTTGGCAACTCCTCACCTCGAATTGGATCATCATCATCCCGGGAATAATCATCGGGCTATTAGCAGGCGTCCTGGGCGCTTTGATCGCGGCACCGGGTTCTCAACTGGTCTACGATCCGTTCGGAAATCCAAGCGCAGTTGTGAACGGCAATCCGCTAGCCTTAGTATCGGGTCCAGTTATCAGTATCATCGCAACTATTCTGGCAATCACATACACAACGGGAATGGCCGGCGCGGCCTGGCGCACCGGAACGACCACGATGGGAGACGGCAAAACGGCCTTGGAGCGGGATGCGGGGAATGTTTTGGTTGCTATGATGGGGATGCTGGTCTTAGGAATAGTTGCCGGGGTGCTCGCGCCCTTCACTTTAGGTTTATCGCTCTTGGCCTACGCAGTTTTCTTTCTGTACACGATGGCGGCCGCGGTAGTCGGCGGACATCCCGGTGTGCAAGCGCTCAAAGAATCGGTGCTCATCGCACGGCACTCACTCATTACAACACTTATCGTCGTTTTGCTCATTGGGCTGATCGCGGTAGTTACGGGATTGTTCAGTGCTTCTTTGAGCTTCATGCCGTTCCTCGGACCGGTTGTAGCGGGGATTATCGAACAGATAGTCGTTGCATTCGTAACATTGGTAATTGTCGGTGAATATTTGCGATTGCGCGCACCGGGAAGTGTTACTAGCTCGACGCCGACAGCAAAAGTCTAAGTTTTAATCGCAGTGCACCACGGGCTTGACTCGATCGTCATCAAGGGCGCACGGGAGCACAACCTCAAAAACATCGATGTGACGCTGCCGCGCAACCAACTCATCGTCATTACCGGCCTGAGCGGATCAGGCAAGTCTTCGCTCGCATTTGATACCATTTATGCCGAGGGCCAGCGGCGGTACGTCGAGTCGCTGTCTTCGTATGCCCGCCAGTTCTTGGGGCAAATGGAAAAACCGGACGTGGACTACATTGAAGGCCTCTCCCCCGCAATCTCGATCGATCAAAAGTCAACCTCCCGCAACCCTCGCTCTACGGTCGGAACAGTTACCGAAATTTATGACTACTTACGTCTCTTGTATGCGCGCGTTGGTGTTCCGCATTGTTATAACTGCGGCCGTGAAATCAGCACGCAAACCAGCGAACAGATCGTCGATAGCATTATGGCGCTTCCCGAAGGGTCCCGGGTGCAATTGCTTGCCCCCGTGGTGCGCGGTCGTAAGGGCGAGTATACGAAGCTCTTTGAAGAGGTAGCCAAAGAAGGTTTTTCTCGCGTACGGGTTGACGGCGAACAAAGGGAATTGCGAGAGAAAATCAACCTGGACAAAAAACGCAAACATACCATCGAAGTTATCGTCGACCGCATAGTCATGAAGCCCGAAATCCGCAAAAGGCTCACCGACAGTATCGAAACGACGCTCCGGCTTTCCACTGGGATACTTACAGCGTTGGTTGACGGTCCGTCTGGCTTAGGGCAAAACGATACTGCGAGAGAACTGACTTTTAGCGAAGCTTTTGCTTGTGTGTATTGCGGGCTCTCTTTTGAGGAATTGGCGCCGCGTCTATTCTCGTTCAATTCTCCGTACGGAGCATGTCCGGGTTGCACCGGACTCGGCGAAAAGATTGAAATAGATCCCTGGAAAGTTATACCGGATCGCACGAAATCCATAGATCTAGGCGCGATCGTTCCCTGGAGCAAGGCCATCGGATCCGGGCGATTTCCATCGATGAATCCGTATTATCTCCAGCAGGTCGAACGCATGCTGCGCGGCCGCCGCGTGAAAACGTCGACGCCTATAAATAAGATGCCCGAGGATGTGGTCGAGATGTTGCTCTACGGCACTGACCGCGAACAGAGTTTTTCTTATGAGTCACGTTCGGGTCATGTCTGGAATTACCGTGCGAGCTTCGAGGGAGTGGTTAATAACCTCCAGCGGCGCTACAGCGAAACCAGCAGCGACTACGTTAAAGACGACATTGAAAAATATATGTCTGCGAGCGTGTGTCCCCAATGCAGGGGCGCTCGACTAAAACCGGAGGCGCTGGCGGTAAGCGTTAACGGTGTATCGATCGCTCAACTTACGAACATGTCGGTTGAGCGGGCGGAGAAATTTTTTAGCGAGTACCGACCGAGCGCGCGCGACGAGCGGATCGCGCATCAAATTCTCAAGGAGATTCGAGCGCGACTGGGCTTTCTCTCAAACGTAGGACTCAATTACTTAAACTTATCGCGCACCGCAACCACACTGTCGGGAGGCGAATCGCAGCGCATTCGCTTGGCAACCCAAATCGGTTCGTCTCTGGTGGGCGTTTTGTACATCCTGGACGAACCGTCGATTGGTTTGCATCAGCGCGATAACGACCGGTTGTTGGCTACGTTAAAAACCTTGCGGGATCTAGGCAACACGCTCATTATCATCGAGCACGACGAGGACACGATGCGAGAGGCGGATGTGATCGTTGATATAGGCCCGGGTGCCGGCGCCGAGGGAGGAGAGATTCTTTCGGTTGGCCCGCTCATCGACGTCCTGAACAACCCCCGCTCGCTGACCGGCGCCTACCTATCGGGCCGCCAGTTTATTCCGATTCCGCGGCACCGTCGGAGTGCGCGCGCCTGGCTTAAGGTGAGCAAAGCGACCGCTAATAACTTAGAAAGTGTGGACGTCGATTTCCCCATCGGCGTTTTCACGTGCGTTACCGGCGTCAGCGGCAGCGGCAAATCTACGCTTGTGAATGAAGTGTTGGCGAAAGCGCTCAACCAGCATTTGCATGGCCAACCGGCCAGTGGGACGTACGGTACAGTGCGTGGCGCCGAAGTGCTTGATAAGATGGTGGTCATCGATCAATCTCCTATCGGCCGCACGCCGCGGTCTAATCCCGCAACCTATACTGGAGCCTTCGATTTAGTCCGGGAACTTTTCTCGCTTGTTCCTGAGGCGAAGATGCGTGGCTATACGCCCGGGCGGTTTTCATTTAATGTAAAAGGCGGTCGTTGTGAGGCGTGTCAGGGCGACGGGATCATCAAGATTGAGATGCATTTCTTGCCCGATGTATATGTGCCGTGCGAAGTTTGCAAAGGCAAACGCTATAACGCGCAAACGCTGGAGGTTAGATACAAAGGAAAGACGATTTCCGATGTGCTAGAAATGCGAGTTGACGAAGCTAACGAATTTTTTTCCGCTATTCCTCGTATACATAACAAACTTAAAACCATCTGCGAAGTGGGTCTGGGTTACATTAAAATGGGGCAGCCGGCGACGACGCTATCGGGTGGGGAGGCGCAACGCGTCAAGCTTGCTACAGAGCTTTCCCGCCGCTCCACCGGTCGGACGTTTTACATTCTCGACGAACCCACCACCGGTTTGCATTTTGCAGACATTCATAAGCTGTTGGATGTCCTACAGCGCTTGGTGAAAAGCGGCAACAGCGTCCTTGTAATCGAGCATAACCTAGACGTTATCAAAACAGCCGATTATCTTATTGACCTGGGCCCCGAGGGTGGGGACCGCGGTGGCCGGCTCGTGGGCACCGGCACTCCCGAAGAGCTCGCGCTTAACGCACAATCGCATACAGGGTGTTACTTGCGGCCGGTGTTAGCGGACCAGCGTGCCGTCGGCCACGATCAACTCGACCATCAGCAGCTGGCGGCGTTCGAACGTGAAAATTTGCAGGTGCTGGAACAGTTAGCGAAGGGCGGCCGGGTCGCGGTTGAGGCGTGAGGGGGAAAGCGTCGACCAGCAGCAACCGCGCAGACGGGCTGTGCATTTGCGCCAAATTGTGGCTGAAGCAAATTACCAGTATCACGTCCTCGACAACCCGCAAATTAGTGACACCGAATACGATTCATTGCTGCGAGAACTTGTTGACTTAGAGGCCCGTTATCCCGAGCTGATAACGCCTGATTCTCCTACCCAACGCGTTGGTTCGGTCGCAAGCGGCAGCTTTCCGCCGTACGAACATCTTCGACCCATGTTAAGCCTGTCAAACGCATTTGATCCCGATGAATTGCGTGCATTCGATGCTCGAATCCGCCGAACGGGACACGTAAACGTTTCATATGTGACCGAATTAAAGATCGACGGTCTGGCCATCTCCTTGCAATAC
>JALYZK010000129.1 GCA_030945705.1 Vulcanimicrobiota bacterium
TTTAGCGAATTCCATTACTTTCTCTCAACGCGAGACAAACGCGTTTCAACGGATGAGATAGCGGAAGCTGCCATCCGGCGGGCGTTGGAATCGCACAACTTGCCGTACGAGGTCGATGAAAGCGGCGGTGCGTTCTACGGCCCAAAGTTAGACATAAATTTGTCCGATGCAATCGGCCGCAAATGGCAACTCGGGACGGTGCAGGTGGATTTCATGATGCCCGAGCGATTTGATCTGAAGTACCGAGCGAGCGACGGATCCGATCAGCGGCCAGTCATGATTCATCGTGCACTCGCCGGCTCCATGGAACGACTTTTTGGAGTCCTGATCGAACATTTCGCCGGTAATTTCCCAGTGTGGCTGGCTCCGGTGCAGGCAGTGGTTGCCGCGATATCGGAGCATCAAGTAGACTATGCACACAGCGTACGCGAGCGTTTGCAAAAGCAGGGTTTCCGGATCCATGTCGATGATACCGCCGAGCGCCTAAGCTACAAAATACGACACTGGAAAATGCAAAAGGTTCCGTACATCTTGGTAGTGGGTAACAAAGAAGCCGAGCAAGGTACGGTGAGCGTAAATGCGCGGGGCGTCGAGCAAAAATCCAACGCCGTTACCATCGAGAATTTCACAAACGAAGTCCACACGAAAGTCGTAGATAAGACATGATTGATAAACGTTTGCTTGCACTATTTGCGGCACTCAGCATGGTTGCATGTCAGGGAAGTTTTGGAAGCGGCACAGCGCTGCCGGGAACCGCAAACGGCCCGGTCGGCGCCGCTGCTGATAATGTTGCTCCCCCGGCCAACACTGCCGGATTACCGCCCCCGAGCTCGGTGCCTTCGGCTGCTGCGGATACCACCATAGTCGCGCTCGCCGACGCCTCTACTGGTCTGCGGTGCCCCGATGTCGATGGTGTAGGATGCATCTTGAGTTTCAACGTGCCGGCGATCACCGCAACCGCAGCACCGACTGCCGTTCAAACGGTCGCCCCAACCTTTTCACCCAGTGCGTCGCCGATGCAAAGCCCTGGCTTAAATGCAAGCCCGACGCCAACTCCTACACCGGTACCGGGTCCCTCGATGACGCTTGTGTTAACCGCGGCGCCTAAGGACGCCCCGCCGATGGTGAACCGCAACCCCAAGGCGGTGGCTACAACCGCACTAGCACGCGTCACCCTTAAGCCATCGACTGACTTCACTTTAAATGGACTGGCAGTCGCAACGTTCACGTTGCCGCCGTCGCAAATTCCGGGCCGCGGCTTTGCGCTACAGCTCTTCGAGGAAAAGAAAAAGAAAAAACTTCCGCTGTATTCTCTTCCGAAATCGCAGCTTGATAAAGATAAAAACGCGCTGACCTTTACATTCAAATTCCCCAAGATAACCTTACCAAAGGGCCATAAGTACGTGTTGGTCCTCTACGGCGATGAACTTCCCCCCGCCTCGGAAACTCCTCAGCCCGCTCCCAGCCCCAGCGTAACGTCTAGCCCCTAAAGTCGTGCGCACCGTCGCCCTACTTGGATCCCTGACCAAAACTCAGCGCAGCACCTTTATCGCCAGCTTCCTGGGGTGGACGCTGGATGCTTTTGATTTCTTCTTGATAACGTTTGTGGTCGTTCGGCTGTCCAGCGACTTCGGGAAAACGCTAACGCAGATTACTTTTGCCATAACGATCACACTCGTGCTGCGTCCCGTAGGCGCAATATTGTTCGGGTTTCTGGCCGATAAATATGGACGCCGCGTCCCACTGATGATCGACATTGGTTTCTATTCGGTCGTGGAATTGCTGACCGCGTTTTCCCCAAACTTTACAGTGTTTCTTATCTTGCGGGCGCTCTACGGCGTCGGCATGGGAGGTGAATGGGGCGTTGGTGCTGCTCTGGCCATGGAATCGCTTCCGCCCAAGTCCCGAGGTTTCTTTTCGGGACTCTTACAAGAGGGTTACGCGTTCGGATTTCTTCTCGCGGGGGCCGTGTACGTGGTAGTCACACCGCACTTCGGCTGGCGCGCGATGTTCGTCGTGGGAGTCCTGCCGGCGCTGCTTATCTTTTACATCCGAGCTCGAGTACCGGAATCCGCTGTTTGGCAAGCGGGCGCCTCGCGGGGACTAACCAGTACTCGTCATTTCCTGGACGCAGTACTCAAGCACTGGCCGCTTTTCGTCTACGCCATCGGATTGATGGCTGCGTTTAACTTTATGTCACACGGTACGCAAGATCTTTATCCAACGTTTCTGCAAAGGCAACACGGTTTTAACCCGAATTACGTCTTCATTATCAGCAGCATCGCCAGCATCGGCGCGATTTGCGGCGGCATATTGTTCGGAACTCTTTCTCAACGCTTCGGCAGACGCCGTTGCATTGTTGCCGCGGCTATTCTGGGTATCGCTATGATTCCGCTCTGGGCCTTTTCCTCCACGATAGCATCGCTTGCGGTTGGCGGTTTCCTGATGCAGTTTATGGTACAGGGCGCATGGGGAATTATTCCGGCACATTTAAACGAGCTTTCACCAGAAGGAGTTCGTGGAATGTTCCCCGGCGTCGTGTATCAAATCGGTAACGTTATTGCAGCAGGGGCGGCGCAAATTGAATCGGGGGTAGCCGCATCGCATTTCCGGTTACCAAGCGGAGGAGCAGACTACGGGCACGCTATGGCTGTCGTCATCGCTGTCGTTTTTGGGACAGTTATCCTGCTCACACTATTCGGGCACGAGGCCCGCGAGGTGGAGTTCGCGCATGCTGCTGCTGGGAATTGAAACTTCCTGCGACGATACCGCAACCGCAGTAGTGCGCGACGGACGCACAGTTCTGTCCAGCGTCTCAACAAATCAAGACCGCTTTCACGAAAAATACGGCGGGATCGTTCCTGAAATTGCCAGCCGCCAACATGTTGCCGTGCTGTCGGCAGCTATCGAGGATGCTATCACCCGTGCGGGGATCGATTTACCGGCCATCGACGGTATTGCGGTAACACGAGGACCCGGCCTGATTGGGAGCCTCGTCGTCGGGGTCGCCGCGGCTAAAGCGCTCGCCTTTGCACTCCAGCGCCCCTTGTATGCCGTCAATCATCTTCACGGACATCTTTTCGCTCCGTTTTTAGATTTGGATGTGCAGCCCAGCTATCCGTTCCTGGCTCTGCTCGTTTCGGGCGGACATTCTCAACTCGTAGACGTGGAAAGTCCACTTCAACTGCGCGTCATTGGGCGAACGCGCGACGATGCTGCGGGTGAAGCGTACGACAAAACTGCGCGACTGCTAGGCCTACCATTTCCAGGAGGACCCCAGCTCGATACATTAGCGCAATCTGGCAATCCCAAAGCGATCCACTTTCCCCGCAACCGCGTCTTTGAAGGTTCCCTCGACATGTCGTTCTCAGGATTAAAAACTTCGGTGCGGTACTTTCTTGAATCCGAAAATGGCAAAGACGCAAGCAAACAAGACGTGGCAGCAGCTTTTCAGGCAGCCGTAATCGACGTACTCATGGATCGAGTAGAACGCGCCACGGCCAAACGTGAATACAAAATGGTGATTCTTTCCGGCGGAGTTGCCGCAAATTCGGCGCTGCAAGCAATGCTGCGCGATTGGGGAAAGAAAAACCGCATGCCCACGCTCATTCCGCCGCCCAAATACTGTACCGATAACGCCGCCATGATCGCTGCGGCCGCAGATCGCCAAGGCGAAGCCGTGCATGCGGACCTGACGCGGCTTTCTGCCGAGCCTAACCTTGTTTTTGAGACGGTGACAAGCGGCGCAGCATAAGAAAGGCCACCACGCCGGCAATAACGATAGCGGCTTCCCGCAACAAAAAATCATTTTTTGAATCATCGCTTTGCGGACGTACCACCGCCGCACCCACAACGGAACCAAAAACCGAAGAAGGACCGCCATACGGATTGGTGAGCGAATGATCGTGCTCGTTTCGTGTATATACGGCATTAATTAAGGTGAGCCCAAGCACCAAGATCAAAAGAAGCAAGACCGAACGAACTCCCATTACCGGCACTTCTCCAAGCCCTGAGCAAAACCGCTAATGTTTATCAAACGGGAGACAAAGTGTGCCGCTGCTCAAACACCCAACGCATTATTGCGTCACGGAGAACCCGATGTTCGACTGGACGCAACGTGCTGCGCACGAGTTCCGCAGCAGTTGAAGGCTTAATTGGTTGCGGTTTTCGCGCTAGAACCGTCCCGCGATCTGCTTGCTCTGTAACTTTGTGCGCGGTGGCGCCGATCCATGACGATCGGTCGGCCAGCGCATCCCTGATTGCGTGTGCGCCGCGGTACGCGCGGATTATCGAACCATCGGGCATCACCACCTCCTCTTGCCCCTGATCTAGCGGCAAGAAGGCAGGATGGATATTGATGATCTCGCTAAAGAATTCTATAAACGAACCCGGCAGCACGTGCATCCAACCCAGTAGCAACACAAGCTCAGGCTCGGTTCGTTCTACGGCGTCGCTCAAACGCCGATCGTAAGCGCTGCGCATTTCATCCGCTTTGTTCCATGGGAACGCTTGACAGTTTTGCACTCCGGCAGTGCGTGCGCGTTGCAAGGCGAAAGCAGCTTCATTGTTCGTAATGACGGCAGCGACGTCCACGGGCAGCGTACCGCTTGATGCTCCATCTAGCACGGCTTGCAGATTCGTTCCGTTGCCGGACGCCAGCACGGTTGTTCTGACGCGGCCTGACGACATTCGGTCAACCCCAAAACGTTCCACCACCTGGGCGCCGCAGTTCTTAATGTAATAACCGATGAGCGGCTCGCCCGATACGGCCGGAATCAGGGCAAAGTCGTAGCCTATCTGACGCAGCCTTGCAAGCGCCGCACCTAAAAGATTACGGCCAATGGGCGAGCCCCGAAACTTAGCGCTCACTCCAAAAGGCCCGAATATCCCGGTATCTACCCGCTTGTGCCAGCGTGCAAGCC
>JALYZK010000140.1 GCA_030945705.1 Vulcanimicrobiota bacterium
GCCCCTGGCCGACGGTATTGTTAATCTTATGCGCCCCGGTGTGATTGAGATCTTCACGCTTGAAGATAAGCGGGACCGAACAGTCTTCGCACAGCCGCTGCGCTGCATAGAGCGGCGACGGCCGTCCAACAAAGTCGCGCAAGGTCGCTTCGTACTCTTGCCAAAACTTCGGGTCCGCAAACGCATCATCGATAGAAGCCTCCAGCTGGCGCAGCGCGTTGATTAGGACCTCAGGGACGAAGCGTCCGCCGAAATTACCGAAGTAACCGCGCCGGTCAGGTTTCATCGGCTTGCCGAACCGCTCGAACGAACGCGCGCATTTTTAACACATCTTTTTTTTCGTGCAACTCGACGCCGCTGCGCACGTCTACAGCATACGGGCGCACAAGCCGGATGCACCTTGCAACATTTTTGGGGGTTAAGCCGCCGCTCAAGACGATGGGGCGATCCCGCGCTAAACCGGCTACTTTTTCCCACGGGAAAGTAATTCCGCTTCCGCCTGCCATGTGGGCCATGGTATCGAACATGACCAACGCGCCATCAAACTTGGCACAAGCGGTTTTAAGTTGCGCGTTGGTGCTCTCTTGGCTAACGTGGATGGCTTTTATAAGCCGGCCTTCCACGGAACTGACGAATTCCGGATCTTCCACGCCGCTGAGTTGCACCACAAGTTGAGGAATTATCGCTCGCGCCCGCGCGATTTGTTCGCGACTAGGCCCAACGAAGACAGCCACGGGTGTCACGAAGGGTGGTAATTCTCGTGCGACACGACCCAACGTTTTCAGCGAAACCCTGCGAGGGCTTGGCGCCAAAATCAAGCCAACCGCGTCGGCGCCGGCTTCGGCGGCGAGCGCAACTTCCTTAACGCCGGTGCAGCCGCAAAATTTAATGCGCGTCCTCATCCTGCCATCCGGCCGTGCTTAAGTTCGTCGATAGCCGAGGAGCAATCTTGGGCGCGCATGAACGCTTCGCCAATGAGAAATCCTCGAGCTCCAAGCCGGTACAACGTCGCGATGTGCGCTGGATCTTGCAATCCGCTTTCGCTAATCGCTGCAACGCCTGGCGGGAGATGCGGCAATAACTGTTCGGTAACGCCTAAATCTGTTTCCAAAGTTCGAAGATTGCGATTGTTGATACCGATAAGTCGGGCGCCACATAGCACGGCTCGCTCAAGTTCGCCAAGGTCGTGAACCTCGACCAGCACATCCATGTTCCACTGCGTGCATGCGCCCAACATTTCACGTAACTGCGTAACGGTTAAGCCCGCGACAATCAGGAGTAACGCGTCGGCGCCGTACGCTGCCGACTGAACGACCTGATACTCCGTCCACAGAAAATCTTTTCTCAAAAGCGGTTTGCTGGTTGCGTTTCGAACTCGTTCTAAAAACGCCAAGTCACCCATGAAATAATCGGTCTCGGTCAGCACGCTGATGGCGTCGCACGAAGAACGCTCGTATTGCGTCGCGATTTCTTCAAGGTTGAAGTTGCTGCGAATGATCCCCGCCGAGGGCGAGGCCCGCTTCACTTCGGCGACGATAGCAGGACCTTGCGCGCTCTCAATGGCCCCGTAAAAGGAACGTCGGTCGGATATGCGCGACGAGGCTAGCTCCATAAGCTCTTCCAGTGACTCGCGCGCTTGTTCGGCAGACAGGACTCGTGCCTTAGCGGAATACAATTTTTTCAGCATGTCCTTCATGCGTGCTCGAATCTCCGTACGCGTTCAAAGATGCGGTAGGCTCTTCCGCTCGCCAGGATTTCTGAGGCATGCGCAAAGCCCGTTGCTAAGTCTTCGCTATGACCTGCGACCTGCAAAGCCAAAGCGGCGTTTAATGCGACCACCTTTCCCGCCGCGATTGGCTCGCCACGTAATACCGCGTGCAAGGCTCCAACGTTAACGCCCACTGAACCGCCTTGAATCGCCGAAAGCGGAATGTCTATGTCGAAGTCACGCGGATAAAGATATGATTCGCTAACAACCTCGCCGTTAAAGGCGTAAATATGCGTCGCACCGTCACCCGCGACTTCGTCCATCCCATTATCCGCGTGAACGACTGCTCCTCGGCGCACGCCGAGCGCGCTAAGCGCTTCGCCCACAAGTCGGACGTGTGAATCTTGCGCGACACCCACAACTTGATGCGTCGCGCGGGCCGGGTTCGTCAGCGGGCCCAGGACGTTGAACATGGTGCGGATTCCAAGCTCGCGCCTCACCGGCGCTACGTTCTTCATCGCCGGATGATAGCGCTGCGCGAACATGAACGTAAACTGCGTTTCGGCCAACATCCGAGCGGCCTGGCCGGGTTCAATGTCGATTGTGACGCCGCATGCTTCCAGTACGTCTGCGCTGCCGCAACTACTCGATGCGGCCCGATTGCCGTGTTTTGCAACCGGCACGCCGGCTGCCGCCAAAACAAAAGCGACGCACGTCGAGACGTTTATTGTGTTTGCGCCATCACCACCGGTTCCGCAAACATCCAGTACGAGCGGCAATTCATGCTCTACATGCAAGCTGCGCTCCCTCATCGCTCGCGCCGCTCCGACGATCTCCCGCACCGTCTCGCCCTTGGCGGCCATGGCGGAAAGCAGCGCTGCAGCTTGGACCGGTGAACTTTTGCCGTCCATGATGTCGCCAATCATCTGCGCGGTTTGAATTTCTTCCAGGTCCTCGCCCTGCACCAAGCGACGCAGCATCAGTGTAAAGTCAGTCATTGTGACCTACACGCCCCAACGCAAAACGCCCTGGCAAGCAGGGCGCCCCGGATCGGTAAACGATGCTCTGCCTTACCGCACAAGCTCGAGAATGGATAACTCCGCCGCATCCCCGGACCGCACTCGGGTTTTGATGATTCGCGTGTAACCTCCGGAGCGTTCTTTGAGCGCGGGGGCAATCTGATCGCACAGCTTGGCGACTACTTTAGGTTCAGTAAGATACGATGCTACGAGACGGCGCGAATGCAAGTCGGCGCGTCCAGCCGCAGTAATGAGCCGTTCCACAACCTTACTCACTTCTTTGGCCTTGGTGGTCGTGGTCTCGATTTTTTCATGTTTAAAAAATGAGGTGGCAAGGTTGCGCAACAAGGCCTTGCGATGACCATCGGTGCGCGACAACCGTTTTTTGGCAATTTGATGCGGCATCGTGGCTTTTCACTACGTGTCGCGTAGTGAGATACCCCTTTCTTCGAGCACTTGTTTAATTTCATCCAGCGATTTCTTTCCGAAATTCCGCATCTTAATTATCTCATCTTCGCTCATATCCAGCAACTCCGACACTCTGGAGATACCGGCGCGTTTTAGACAGTTGAACGAGCGTACTGAAAGATTCAGACTCTCCACTGGAACGTCCCATTCGCTGGTCGGAGTAATCGTTACGGGTTTTTCCTCCGTGTTAAACGATACGAAAAGGTCGAGCTGATCTTGCATGATCTGCGCAGCGATTGAAAGAGCGTCATCAGGTGTAACGGAGCCATTGGTTTCGATTTCCAGTGTCAAGCGATCGAAATCCACAACCTGCCCAACACGGGTATCGTCGACCGAGAAGTTCACTTTGCGAATTGGTGAAAATATCGAATCCAGCGGGATAAGTCCGATCATATGCTCGATGTTGCGCTGTCGGTCCGAGGTCACGTAACCGCGATGCTTTTCGATCCCAATTTCCATTGAAAGTTTAGCACTCTTGGCCGTAAGAGTTGCGATGTGGTAGTTTGGTTCCAAAATTTCCACGTCCGCGTCAGGCGCAATGTCGGCTGCCGTTACCTCTTTTGCACCAGCTGCTTGCATCGTTAAGACTTTCGGCTCATCCGTATTCATCTTGACTGGGAGGCCTTTGAGGTTGAGCATCAGGTTAGTGGTGTCTTCGACTACGCCGGGAATCGTTGAAAATTCATGCAACACTCCGTCGATTTTCACGTACGTTACCGCAGCGCCCGGAATGGAAGACAGCAAGATACGGCGCAGCGCATTACCCAGCGTGATCCCGAAACCTCGCTCCAGCGGCTCGATAACGAACTTAGCGTAGTTCGCACGGCGATCTCGCACTTCGATCGACGCGCCCTGCGGCGTTTCTAATACGTTCATGATGTGGTCTGCGTTCCTTTATTGCTACTCAAGTTATCCGTCCCCAGGGGCGATCGTACTCCCAGCAGCGACTAGTGTTTAATTTCTTCTACGTTGCGACTATCTGGAGTAGTACTCCACGATAAGCTGCTCGTTTACCGGCGTGTCGATTTGTTCGCGCGACGGCAGCTGCGCGACTCGAGCCGAATTCTCTTGCTCGTTGAACTCTAACCACTCGGGCGCGCGGCGTGCTTTGGCAACTTCCAAATTCGATTGGAATATAGTGGATTTGAGCGCGCGCTCTCCTATAGTCAGAGCGTCGCCGGGCTTCACAATGTACGATGGCACGTTCACGATACGTCCGTTTACCCGAAAGTGACGATGCGTGATCAATTGGCGGGCTTGAGCACGACTGCTCGCCAGATTTAGACGATAGACGACATTATCCAAGCGCCGTTCCAAAAGCTGCAAGAACGTTTTTCCGGTCTGACCCGGAACTCGCGCAGCTTCGCGAAAGTAATTTTCAAATTGACCTTCGACAACACCGTAGTAACGGCGCATTTTTTGCTTTTCCCGCAACTGGCGGCCAAACTCAGAGGTTTTCTGGCGGCTCTTGCCTTGAGTCTTTTGTCCCGGAGCGGTGCCCCGGCGCTCAACGGCGCACTTTTTACTCAAACAGCGATCGCCCTTGAGAAACAATTTTATTTTTTCACCCGTCTTATTCGAGGCGGTTTCTCTGCGGCAGAGACGGCAAACCGGTCCTGTATAGCGCGACATTTTTCCGCCCCCTTAAACTCTGCGCCGCTTAGGCGGTCGGCAGCCGTTATGAGGAATCGGCGTCACATCTTTTATCAGGGTGATTTCCAAGCCAGTCGCCTGGAGGGAACGGATGGCGGCTTCGCGGCCTGCGCCTGGTCCCTTCACGAGCACTTCGGCTTGCTTCATTCCATGATCCATGGCCTTGCGAGCGACAGCTTCAGCGGCCATTTGGGCGGCGAAGGGCGTCGACTTCTTGGAGCCTTTGAACCCCAGATTGCCCGAGGAGGCCCAAGCTATGACGC
>JALYZK010000161.1 GCA_030945705.1 Vulcanimicrobiota bacterium
GCCTACGACAGCGACATAGCAAAAGACATTTTAGCCACGCAGCCCGATCCCTCAACCGGATTACCCGTCAACTTGATCGGTGTGCGGCAAGACCGCTCGGCAACCTACACCGGTTTGCGACTTGCCTCACTGCACGTCGGCGGACATCACGCCATCAAATTCGGCGTCGAAGGCAGTATGGAGAGCTTCGTAAGTAACGCACGGTTTGTCGCGTTGGGGAAGCCCGACCTCTTCGATAATGTCGCACGACGCGGCTCGCAGGTAGGCGCATATGTTCAAGATAAGTGGTCGCCTTCGCGGGCGCTAACAATTAGCGCGGGGCTGCGTTACGATCATTCCACCGGATTCGTTTGGGGAAATCAACTCAGCCCGCGCATCGGCGTCAATATCGCCCCGGATTCAAAGAATGTCGTGCATTTTTACTATGGCCGGCTCTATGCGGCACCAGCGCTCGAAGATGTGCGCAGAAGTTTCACCATTCTCGCGGGAGCCGGCGACGTTCCGGTATACGATCTAAAACCGGAACGGGATTCATACACGGAGATGGGCATTGCACATACCTTTGCGACGGGCTTTACGGGCTACCTCAACTATTTCAGGCGCAACGCCATCAACGTGTTGGACACCACCCAATTACTCAATACACCGCTCTTCGCGGTTTTCAACAATGCGGTGGGCCGGGTCGAAGGGGCGGAACTGCGCTTGCAGTGTTCGAGCAATTCGGGGGACTCCTGGTTCGTCTCGGGTACGGTGTCTCGCGCGGAAGCGGGCGGAGTGTCGGGTAGTACCTTTCTGTTTCCGCCAACCGATAACTCGCTGCAACCGGAGGATCACGATCAAACATATGAAGCGGTAGGCGCGTACACGCATCGATTCGGCGCAAGCCGTCGTATGTTTGCGACCTTACAGACCAAATACGGAACGGGCTATCCGGTACAGTTCCAAAGCGGACCTGCGCGCTTGCCCGCGCACATCGGCTTTGATGTCTCGGTGGGCCGGGATCCTGGCCGGGGACCAGATCGCAGCGTGGGCTTCAATCTTTCCATCGAAAACGTTCTGGGTCATCAGTATCCAATCAAAGTTACCAACGGCTTCAACACGACGCAAATATCGGTGGGGCGCAAGATGCTGCTCCGGCTCACGGCGCCAATTTGACAACTCGTGCTCAGCTCCAGACAAGGCTCAGTATGACAACCCGATAAAGATAGCGCCATGCACGATCTGACCACTGGGCGGATCCTGGTCACCGGCGGTGCGGGCTTTATCGGCAGTGCGCTGGTGTGGGCATTGAATTTGCGCGGGATCGATGACATCGTTGTCGCAGACATACTCGACCGCGGTCAGAAGTGGAAGAACCTTTCGCCGTTGCGTTTTCGAGATTACATGGATGCCGCAGAATTAGAAGTATGCGCGCTTAACAGCCCCAAAAAACTGGAAGACATCGCGACGGTTTTTCATCTCGGCGCGTGCTCGTCAACAACCGAAGCCGACGCCGCCTATCTCATGCGCAACAACTTTGAATATACGAAAAACTTGGCGGGCTGGGCGGTTTCAAGGGGCGTGCGCTTCTTGTATGCTTCCTCCGCCGCAACTTATGGCGCACTTGAAAACGTCCTTTGCGAGAACCGCGAACTTCGTACCCTGCGTCCATTAAACATGTACGCGTATTCCAAACATTTCTTCGATTGCTACGCCCAAAGCGAGGGCTGGTTGGAGGCGATTACCGGTCTGAAGTACTTCAATGTTTTCGGGCCGAACGAGTACCATAAAGGCGAGATGCGCAGCCTAGTCAACAAGGCGTTTGACCAGATTGCGGATGGCGGTGCGGTTAAACTATTCAAGAGTCACCGGGTGGAATATGCCGATGGCGAGCAGCAGCGGGATTTCTTATATGTAAAGGATGCCGTGGAGATGACGCTACATCTTGCCGCAATTCCTCAGGCAACCGGTTTGTTCAACGTCGGATCCGGATACGCGCACACCTGGCTTGACTTAATCCGGCCGATTTTCCAGGCAATGCAACGCCCTGTAGATATCGAGTTCATCGACATGCCACCCGCCCTGCGCGCGCAGTACCAGTATTCGACCTGCGCTTCCCTACAGCGCCTACGAAACACCGGATACACGCAAGGTGCGACGCAGCTAGCGGCTGCCGTAACCGATTATGTTTCCAATTATCTCATGGTTGGGGGCCACCTCGATCCGATGGATGAGGTAGGCTCGCCACGAGCGATGGTCAATTGGTAGTTCGATGAACAACAACGATAGTCGTACCACCCGCCGACGGGAAAGCCGGCGCACTTCGAACGAGGGTCCGCCACCGCGACGGGATCCGATGCGCTGGCTTTATGGCGGCTTAGCCATTCTGGTACTTCTCATCTTTGCGGTAGTCGGCTATTTCAAATGGCAGGACCAGCGCGCTTTTGCGGCCGCCACCGCGACGCCGAGCCCGGACCCAACTTCCGTGCCGGGCATTCAGCTTGTCGATCAATCCTCCATCGGAAAGTCTACCTTCCCCCAAGGTGATACTCAGCGCGGGGGACAGGGCTCGCCGGTTGACGGTATAAAATGCGATACTGCTGAGTTTGCTACCCTGCACGTGCACGGGCACCTCGCGCTTTTCGTCCGCGGCAAACAAATACAAATTCCGAAGTTCGTTGGGTTTGCACGGCAAACCTCACCTCCGTGTCTGTACTGGGTCCACACCCACGATGCAGCCGGAATCATCCATATCGAGTCGCCTGTTGTTCAACCGTTTACACTGGGCAATTTTTTCGATATTTGGGGAATGGACCTGAGTCCCACCAAAGTGGCGACTTTTTCCGGCTCGGTCATCGCATACGTCAATGGTCTGGCATATTTTGGAGATTTTCGCGCAATACCGGTAACCGCTCACACGCAAGTTACGCTCGAAGTCGGCACTCCTAACGTACCGCCGCCCAACTATCGCTTTCCACCGCAAGAATAGCGCCGGGTTTAGACGCCTGCGGCAGTGATGACCAGATCGGTGCCGTAGGCAACCAGGAACCCAAGTGCCAACCCGATGACGCCCATTTCCACAAAACCCACGCGACGGGCAACGTGCAGCATCTCGCTAATCACAAATATGATGGCGCCCGCAGCGAGAGTTAAGAATAAAACCGAGAGCGCGGGGGAAACTAACACGTAACCGACTATCGTACCGATAAACGTCGGGGATCCGCCGATGATACCGGCCAACAAAAGGAAACGCCAGCGAACTGAGGGCGCCTGCATCAATGGTGCTGCAATTCCGAATCCTTCCGTCGCGTTGTGCAGTCCAAATCCGATGATCAGCATGAACGCAAGCTGTATTGCCCCGGTTGCCGCCGATTGGCCTATCGCAAGCCCCTCCGCAAAGTTGTGCATTCCGATACCTGTCGCAATCAGCAGCGAGAGCGCAAGTGGATTCTGGCCGGCAGCTTCTTTGGCGCTTCTCAAAAAGGACTTCGTGCCGTAGACCAGCCCAACCAAACCGACGGTCAGTCCGACGATAAAAATAATGAGGAGCGTGATGAAGTCATTGGGGTCTCCCCCGCCTGTCTGCGCGTTTTTCAGCGCATCCTCAACGGGTTGCGTCGCTTGTTTGACGACATCGAACAGCAGAAAGAAGAGCACGCCGATGGCAAGGG
>JALYZK010000165.1 GCA_030945705.1 Vulcanimicrobiota bacterium
AGGCTGTTTGATCTCCATCTCGTTGTCCTGCTCTTTCTTGTTTGAGAGGTGGTCGTGGGTCTTGGGAATCTGATGGATGGCCACGCCGCGTTTGCGAATGATGTTTCCAGGTTTCGCTGTATGAACGATGACACGCGCTTGATTCGCGCGACGCTCGATCTCAACTTTGCTGATTGCAGCGGCTCGAGTCCATCGGCTGAAATATTTGCGAATCGCAACGTCTTCATGCAGCCAATCTTTATAATGCTTTTTCTCAAACCAGCGGCTGTCCCAAGTGCGAGTGATTCCCAGACGGAGACCAACTGGGTGAATTTTCTGTCCCATTTATTTCTCCGCCGCTTTGGCACTCGTTGCCTTGCGTTTCGTCGCTGACTTTGCACGAGATGTTTTCTTGGCAGAGGTTTTCTTCTCAGAGGACAATTTCTTTTGGGTCATTGCAATCGATGCGCCGCTGCGTTTTCGAGCGGCAATTTTCGGGGCTCCGCCCACCGCAACGGTTACGTGAGCCAAACGCTTACGCTTGAAATTTGCGCGCCCTTGCGCACGGGGATCCAGTCGTTTCGTAAAACGTCCACCGGGACCACCGTCAACGGTAATCCGGGTAACGTAGAGCCCGTCGACATTCATCTCGTGGTTGTTCTCCGCATTAGCAACGGCGCTGCGAACGAGCTTCTCGATGGGTTCTGCAGCAAAGACGCCGCTAAACTTCAAAAGGATAAGCGCTTCACGCACGCTTTTTCCTCGAATCGCATCAGCAACGCGTCTTAATTTGCGGGGCCCCATGCGGGCGAACTTTAAATGTGCCACTGCTTCGGTTCGATGCTCGGTTGCAGCCGCCATTATTTTACCGCACTCTTATCACCACCGCTACCGTGGCCGCGAAATGTGCGCGTCGGGGAAAACTCTCCCAGCTTATGTCCCACCATATTTTCGGTGACGAATACGGGGATGTGCGACTTACCGTTATGCACCGATATCGTGTGACCGACCATTGCCGGAACTATCGTGGATGCGCGGCTCCACGTTTTGATGACGCGCTTGTCGCGTGTCTCGTTCATCTTTTCGATCTTACTAATTAAATGATCCGCCACGAACGGACCCTTCTTGAGACTACGGCCCATTCTGAAGGCACCCCCTTATCACTTGCTGCCGCGCTTTCTTACGATCATAGACGCCGTACGCTTGTTACGGCGAGTCTTCTTGCCCATCGTCATCTGACCCCAGGGCGTGGTAGGCGGACGTCCTGAAGTTGAGCGCGCTTCGCCGCCGCCATGCGGATGGTCGACCGGGTTCATAGCGATTCCACGTACGCTAGGGCGCTTACCGCGGTGACGCTGACGGCCGGCTTTTCCTATGATTTCGTTTTCGTGGTCGACGTTGCCGAGCTGACCAACCGTCGCGCGACACACGATCGCTACCTTGCGCACTTCACCCGAAGGCATGCGTACTTGCGCGTAGTCGCCTTCCTTAGCCATGAGTTGGGCCGCTCCGCCCGCACTGCGAACCAGCTTTGCTCCCTGCCCTGGCCGTAACTCAATATTGTGAATGACCGTACCGAGCGGGATGTTTTTGATTGGTAAGCAGTTACCGTTCTTTATGTCCGCCCGCTCACCCGATTCAACCATGTCGCCGACTTTTAGACCGGCCGGTGCCAGAATATACCGTTTTTCTCCGTCCTTGTAGTTCACAAGGGCGATGCGCGCCGACCGATTGGGATCGTACTCGATTGTCGCTACCTTCGCCGGTACCGCGTCTTTCTGACGCTTAAAGTCAATGATACGATACATCTTGCGGTATCCGCCGCCCTTATGCCGGACGGTGATATGACCGTTAAAATTACGGCCCGAATGTTTTTTACGGATTTCCGTAAGTGACTTTTGCGGTTCAACCTTGCTAAGTTCAGAGAAGTCCATCGTCGTCATAAAACGGCGTCCGGCACTGGTCGGCTTATATTTTTTTACCGGCATGATGTCAGCTTCATCTCCGCGCTATTGCTCGAAATAGTTCACGCCGGCAAGCTCGATTTTTTGACCGGGCTTCAGCGTAACGATGGCTTTTTTCCAATCCGATTGCCGGCCGGACGTGCGCACGCCACGACGCGCGAAGTTTTTCAGCTTACCGCCGACATTGACGGTATTGACCTTAAGCACATTTACCTTAAATATGTCTTCAATCGCATGCCGAATTTGCGTCTTGGTAGCCCGGGGGTGCACTTCAAAGGAAAATTGCTGCGCGGCCGCATTGCCCATCGATTTCTCGGTGATCCGCGGTGCAATGATCACGTCGCGCGCTTCCATTAGGATGCCACCGCTTTTTTTCGCTCAAATGAGCTGCAGATCACCTGATATGCGTCTGTCGTCAAAACCAGACGGTCGAAACGCAAAACGTCTTTTACGTCAAGCGCTCCGATGTGGGTAACCCCTACTCTGCCCAGGTTGGCAGCCACGCGATGTAACTTGCTCCCGGTCTCGCCAGCCTCATTTTGCGAAAAAACCAGCAACGTGAACGGGCCGCGCTTAGCAGCTTTCGGGGTCCCGAAAAGCAGTGCCGCCAAATCGCGCGTTTTTGCAATATCAAAAGATGCGGTCTCCAGAATCGTGACCGCCTCATTGCGAAAACGATCAGCCAGTGCAATAGTGAAGGCACCCCGGCGTTCTTTCTTATTTAAGGAAGAAACGTAGGAGCGCGGCTTCGGGCCAAAAACAACGCCACCGTGGCGCCACTGGGGAGAACGGATAGAACCCTGCCTGGCCCGGCCCGTACCCTTTTGGCGCCAGGGCTTCCGGCCGCCACCTCGCACTTCATCGCGGCGCAAAGTTGAAGCAGTACCCGCTCGTGGATTGGCTAGTTCCCGGTGGACCGCGCGAAAAAGTGCGTTGTCAGTGGCGCCGGGGTCGGTTTGTAGAGCCCGCGGAATGGCTTCCTGACGCAGCACCTTGCCGCTGGCATCGATCACGTTGGGCATTTACTTGGCGGCCTCGGCCCGAGCGCGCTTCGCCTTGACAGACGCGGTTATAACCACTAAGCCATTCTCAGGGCCTGGAACGGGGCCGCGAACGAGCAGTAGATTTCGTTCCACATCCGCGCGAACGACCTCGAGGTTTTGATGGGTCGTGCGATCGACCCCATAGTGCCCTGGACGACGGCTCCCTTTAACTACGCGTCCCGCGTTGGTGTCGCCGTTAGAAGCCGGCTGCCGATGAATCATCGAACCGTGACTGGCGCCACCTCCCGAAAAGTTGTGGCGTTTGATACCGCCTGAAAAACCGTGACCTTTGGAAATGCCCATCACATCCACGCGATCGCCGCCCGCAAAATCAGAAACGGTGACGGTGGCACCAGCCTTGACCCCTTCGATGTCTGCGCGGAACTCGCGAATGTAACGCCGAGGTTCGACCCCTGTTTTCTTGAAGTGGCCCGCAACGGCCCGGCCGACCCGCTTTTTGGCAACGTCGCCGAACCCCAGCGCAACGGCCTCGTAGCCACACTGATCTACCGTCTTGCGTTCAACCACCGTGCAGGGGCCAGCCGCAATAACGGTAACCGGCACGTACCGTCCGTCGTCGGTGAAAACGCTGGTCATCCCGACCTTACGGCCGATGATGTTTTTCATGTCTGCGTCGTCCTCATGTCCACGGGCCCTGGCGTTCTCAAAAACTTTTCCGACCGGCACAACGCAAATACGCGGCACCAGCGGGGACCACAACTTTCGAAGTCTATCAAGCCCTTCGGATGAAGTCAAGCAGGCAGCTCGAGCGCTAGGCGAAGGCGGCGAGACCGGTGATAGCTTCTCCTAAGATCAGCGTGTGTATTTCGCTCGTACCTTCGTATGTAAGGACTGACTCCAAATTGTTCATGTGGCGGATAACCGGATACTCCAGCGTGACGCCGTTTGCACCCAAGATGGACCTCGCTTCCCGGGCTATGGCAAGCGCTTCTCGGACATTATTGAGCTTACCAAAACTAATATGTTGGGGTAGAGCACGGTCTTGATCTTTGAGACGGCCAATATGCAAGGCAAGCAAAAAGCCTTTGTTCAGCTCGAGCAACATATTGACTAACTTTGCTTGCGTTATTTGGAAACCGGCAATCGCGCGATCAAACTGTTCGCGCGTTTTTGCATATTCCAGGGCAGCTTCGTAACACGAGCGCGCGGCGCCCATCGCTCCCCAAATGATGCCGTAACGGGCCTCACTCAAACAGGCTAGCGGCCCGCGCATTCCCCTAACCCCGGGTAAGATCGCGTCAGCCGGCACCCTGCAATCCTCCAGGACGAGTTCCGAAGTGATCGACGCCCGCAGCGACAATTTTCGCTCGATGTTTTTACTGGAAAAGCCCTTAATGGCGGCCGGCACGCAAAATCCGCGAATACCCTCGCCAGTGCGCGCCCAGATAATTGCCACGTCGGCAATCCCGCCGTTCGTGATCCACATTTTGGTGCCGTCGAGGAGCCAATCCGAACGGTCGCGCCGGGCACTTGTGCGCATGCCCGACGGATTGCTTCCGAAGTCATGCTCGGTCAAACCAAAACAGCCGATAGCGTCGCCCCCCGCCATGCGCGGGAGCCATTCCCTCTTGTGCTCGTCCGAACCGAAGGCGTGTATTGCAAACATCGCGAGTGAACCTTGCACCGACGCAAAACTGCGCACACCACTGTCGCCTGCTTCGAGTTCAGCGCACGCTAGCCCGTAACTGACCGCGCTGGCGCCTGCGCAACCGTAGCCGCGCAAATGCATTCCTAAAAGACCGAGGTCCCCCAGCTCCTTCGCCAGCTCGCGAGGCAGGATGCCATCTTCAAACCACCCGGCGATATGCGGGAGGATGCGTCTCTTCACGAAGGCGCGCACGGTATCGCGGACGAGTCGTTCTTCGTCGTTTAAGAGTGAATTAACGTCCAGAAAGTCGACCGCATCCGGTCTGGCAGCTACCGGTGGCTCCAACGTATTCAGCGTTTCAGCACGCGAGCTATTTTGTCGAAAAGCGCCTCTATGGACCGTTCGTTGCTGTCTTCCAATCTACGCCACAACAGGCGACCTTCGGTATCGCTCAGCGTTGCCTCAATACGGTGCTCGACGGTTGTTTTCTTCCCGTCGGCGGAGACGTAAAATCCATGCGCACCTTCGAATCCATCGTTCTGAATCTGCCATACTATGCGTTCTTCTGGGATCACTTCAGCCAAAACGGCATGGAAGCCGTTATGCCATTCTTCCGTCTTACCCGGCTGGAGCGGACCAGGTGAACGCATGAAGGGTTGCGACGCAAACGGCCAGATGATGTCGTTGGACGTTCCCATGTCAACCAAGAGTTGGAAAATTCGCCGTTTGGTACCGGAGAACACACGCGCGCGTTTTTCTAGCAATGGAATCGGCATCCGACTCCTTTCGCGCAAAAGGGCTCCGCTTCATGGTCGGGGTTGCACGGAGCACCAAAAGTTCTGACGGAGCAGAACTTTTGGTGCGAAGAACTCAATTGGGTAGTGTGCTGAATGCCGTTCTTCAAATTAGTAGGTCGGCGCGCTCATGGCAGAATTAATCCCCTTTACCGATGTATTGCATTCGCGCGCCGAAACGAGCGTTGCCTTCGCTAAACTATTGTTCGCGGCAACCGAGACAAGTAGCAGAGCGCTTCTTGCAAAAGCGTGTCCGCGCCGGGAGGTCCCAAGAGTTGGCCAACGTCGACAGTCAGGTAGCTGGCAGCGTGCACTTCCTTTGGATTGCTGATGAAGCGGCGTGTCGCAGCTGCCAGGCGCTCGCTCGCGGCTCTCCGTACACCGAGAAGACAATCCCTACCTGGCCGCGTGACGAGGGCACCTGCCTGGAAAAGTGCCGCTGCTACATCGGTATCGAGAAACGTTTACAGCGCTGAGGTGTTGCCTTATCGCACTGCCCTCTTAAGGAAAAGGGCGCCGTCTTTTAACGGAGGGAGGAGCCAGGAAAAAGATGCCTGGCCCCTAAGCCACGAACCAGGTCTTATGGCCCTAGCTCAAACGGAGAGAGTCCCCGCTCTCCCGCTGGAACGTCCTCGTCTCAACCAGAGGCTGCTGCGGGCCACGCAATTCCGCGTGACGGTGCTTTTAGCGGCGGCCGGCTTTGGAAAGAGCACGGCCCTGCGTGCCTTTGTGAAAGCGCACCCGCTCGATCACGTTCGTTTTGATGTAAAGCCTGGCAGCCGTTCTTTGATTTCCTTTGTCCGCGGTTTCGCAAATGCCATCGCGACAACAAGTCCTAATTTGGGACTCTCGTTGGCTGGCGCTTTCGACGCAGCCAAGCAGTCCTCCGAACCGTCCCAGGTTCTGGCCGATTGGCTACTCGTGCATCTCAGCACTGCCCCCACGACGATCGTTGTCGACGACCTGCATCATATAGACCTCGATCCTGAAGTGTGCTCCTTAGTGAAAACCCTCGTCGAGCGAACCAGTGGCAATAAACGCTGGATAATTTCTACTCGCTCCAGCATGGAACTACCGATAGCCTCCTGGCGTGAACGCGGGGCAATGGATGCGCTCGTGGATGAAGCCGACCTTGTTTTTACTTCAGAAGAAGCGAGTAAACTCGCCCGCTTATCTAACTCCAGCATTAGCGAAGCTGAAGTCGTTGCGCTTTTAGATTTGACCGATGGCTGGCCAGCGGCATTTGTGCTCGGGCTCTCGGCACTTCCTCCGCATTTGATCATGCAGCGAAGTGCGAGAACACACGAGGCAACATACCGTTTCCTCGCAGAAAATTTACTCAGCAATTCAAAGCCTCACATAAAACAATTTTTGCTGCAGACCTCGGTGTTCCCATCACTTGACGCGCGGCTTCTTGAGAATAGTGAGTGGGAGGATCAGGAAGTCATACTTGGGGAGCTGGGCAAAAGCGGCGGCGTCATCTCATGGACGAGCGAAGGCACACCTCATTATCCCGAACTACTTCGCGATTTCCTCAAAAACGAACTGAAACACTGCGGCGACCAAACATACAAGGAAGCCGTGAAGCGCGCAGCATCCGCTCTGGAACGAGGTCGCGACATTGTGGAAGCGCTACGGTTTTACACCGAAGCGGCAGCCTCCAAAGACGTGGCTCGATTACTTGAGGAAAACGGGTTTAACTTAATTGAGAGTGGCAGCATCGACATCGTTCAGGCTTCGATGCCGATTGCAGAAAACGAGGAAGAACATAGCGCAATCGTATCTGCGCTTCGCGGGTTCTTCGAGTTTCAGCGCAGTCGCTTTGACACATCCGAAGCGTGGTTCGGACTTGCGATGAAGCGCGCTAAGAATGCGCTCACGAAGGTTGAAGTAGTTTACCGCTATTGCCTGACTCTGATGCACCGGCGTCAGACGAGCGAATGCATCGCACTGCTGGAGCCTTACGTGGATTCGCCGGGCTTGCCCCCCGAACGGCAAGCCTCGATCTATTCAACGCTTGCCATGGCATACGTACTTAGTCAACGGTTCCCTGAGGCGCAGGAGCTGATGCGACGTGCACTTGAGTTACTCGAAGCTACCGATAGCAAGAATGTCCATGCCGAAATTTACCAATCCGCATCGTGGACCGCGCTCTTCACCGGTGATATCGCCGACGCACGGCGGATGGCACCGATGGCGGTCACAATCGCCGTCGACGCTGGTCTCTACGATGTGGCGGCGCGCGCGCTTACCGTTTTGTATAACATTGCCGGAGACATCGACGACGATCCCATGAAGTCGCTTGACATTTTAAGTCAGATCGCAGACTGTGCCTTAAAGTCCGGAAACACAGTAAACCGCCTGTACGCACTAACCGGCGCCTTTTTGATCGAGGCAGAGCGAGGAAATACCCGAGCGGCTATGGAGTTGAGCACGGCGATCAGCTACTATGACCTAAATTATTCCGATGTATATACCAGCGAAAGTCTGTTACCCGGCCAGGCGCTCATGATGGCTGGAAACGGGCAATTTTCCGAAGCCTTTAATCTGTTGACACCCAGCGCGGGTCGTCAGATCTCGACCGACCGCGAAGCTATGCGCTGGTCCGAGATAGCACTCTACGCAGCCGCGGCTTCCTTAAAATCCGAAGCAGCGGCGGCCGTATCTGCTGCTGAGAATTCCCTTTGCGTCGAACCGATTCTTGGTATGCGAAGGGTTCGGATAGCCCTCAATCTCGCCTTGGTGCTCATGTTACTCGACCGAACCACTGAAGCCGAGCAATTGCTTCGAGAAACAGGCAAAGAGGTGATCACCCAATCGATAGGTCTGCGATGCTTGTACGGAGCGGTCAAGGCTATCTTTGAAAACTTCCAAGGTGCCCGCAACCATACCGAAGTGTTATCGAAACTCAACGCGCTAAGAACAAACAATTTGGGTGGCCTGGCCCTGGTTTATGAATCGCTTCCGATCTCGCCGAAGGGCGGATAGCATGCAAACAATTCCGAACCCTACCGCAAACGAGCGTTTCGCTTTTGCGTCTCGAGTCACGAATTTGCGCGAGGCCATTGTTGAAAAGATCCTTGCCCTCGCTGGCCTAACTGGAAAAACTTTGCTTGCCACGATGATGGCTAATCAATTCGTCGACTTTCTCGAAAGCGCATCGTTCGAGCCTGAAGACGAATCGCTCATTCTGTGGGCCAAAGCGTTATTGGACAAACACCCAAATGCGCATACAGTAAACAAGCTACTTGTCAAGGGCATTCCCGCGGTTGAGAAACTCTTAGACGAGCAATTCGTCGACTATTGGCAAATCAAACCTGACTTACAAGAAATGCACCGGAACATCGTGCTCTTGACCAACACATCATTGTCGCCCCGCGCCTGCGATCAAGCAAACACGATTGATCAAATCGATGCGAGGATCGATGATCTAATAACAAAGCTCGATACAGAAGACGCCGCCACAGCAGAACACTCACGCTCGGTTTCCCTGTGGTGCTCGCGAATCGCAAAGCGAATGGGACTGAACCGCCAGGAGTCTATGTTAGTAATGCGGGGCGGCTTAATTCACGACATCGGTAAGATGCTGACTCCCAAGGAGATTCTGCATGCCCCGCGGGCGCTGGACGAGCGCGAATGGCGCATTATGAAAGAGCACGTTCTTGCGGGAGTGACAATGATCGAAAAAATACCTGAATTGAAGCATCTCATTCCCACCGTGCGTGGGCATCACGAGCGCTTCGACGGTAAGGGCTACCCCGACAGCAAACAGGGTGCCGAAATCGATTTTTTGGCCAGAATAGTAACCGTTGCGGACGCCTTCAACGCGATGATCGCTCGGCGGCCTTACCGTCTGCCGTTCTCTCCGCTGGTTGCCTTGGAAGAACTCAAACGACATCGGTCATCGCAGTTCGATCCAAGGATCGTTGAGGCGATGATCGATGTCGTCGTAAATCAGGACGAGTGAAAGACTTAGTCTAGCGGCCCTTCGGAATCGGCGGCATAGCGTTTGCCTTTGGAATCGGCGGCATGGCGTTCGTGTGCGCCCCTGGAATCGGCGGCATCGCGGCTATCGCCGGCGCAGCGGCGCATACCAACACTGCAGTACCGAACAAAAGGGTTTTATACGAGGTCATAGCAGCGAGATGTCCTTTCCGTGGCGGATCTGCTGGTCTTATTAGAATACAGGACAAGCGTTGTCGCGGTAACTCTTAGAACTGAGGGGGGTGCATAACAGGAGACGAGCGCCACCTTTAAAAAGGAGCTAGCATGGTGACAAAAGTCCCCCCCACGTCGAACGGTAAGAACGTTCTGCGAGAAAAGCGGGCGAGGCCGCTGCCAAGCCAATGGGCCGTTGTTTCTAAGCGGTCCCTACCGGCATTTTACGTCGTTGACGAAACACTCCGGGTTCTAAATTTCCACATCGATCGGTCGTCGCGTGAGCAACGTGCGGATTGCAAATTTGATGCCCGTACACATGCGCTACCGGAGCTCGTAGGCAACACGGTGCGCAGCTTGGCCGAACGCCGGCAGCTCGAAAACTGTGCCGACCAAACCTTGGTCGCGTTGCCGAACCCGTCTATGGTCGTTAGCGCGGTTTGGCTGGAAGGGCAGCGCCGCAACAACATCGCCGTATTTGTGGAACGCTTCAAAGCGCGCAATTACGTTAACCAAGCCACCGAACGATATGCGCTTTCAAAACGGGAAGAAGACGTGCTCGAACTGCTGGTTCGCGGCGCCCGCACCTCGGAGATAGCCAAGTCGCTGTTCATCGCGCCAACCACCGTTATTTACCACCTCAACAGCCTCATGGTGAAGACCGACTCGCACAATCGAACGGAGATCGTCTCTAAGGCGCTCGCCTAGGCGGACGCCGTCCGACCGTCCCAGGCGCCGTCCACGCGTAGTCGGCTTTCAAAGTCAACCGTAGTCATAGGGTAGCCTACGTTGTAGCCTTGCAGCCCCTCCACACCCTTGCCAATCAGCCAGTCTCGCTGCTCCGGGGTCTCAACCCCCTCCGCGATCATCTTCCATCCGAACGACTTTCCAATCTGAATGTTTGCATCCAAAATTGCGGCGGCTTTGGCGTCGCGGAACAGGCAGCCGACCAGGGCATGATCCAATTTTATAAAATCAATCGGCAGCGATGCCAATTGTTTAAGAGAAGATGTGCCGCTTCCGAAACGATCGATTCCGACCCGCAATCCACGCACTCGGCAACCCTCAAGAAAATGCTCGCTCGATGGATAATCGCGCATGATCAGCGTCTCGCTCATTTCGAGCGAGACGCAAGATTGGTCGAATCGTTCTCTTTCTGCTAGCGCATCGAGCTGACTGAGCAGGGATTTATCTAAGCTGGACAGGTTAATGTACAGACGGGGACTGTATCCGATCCGTTGCCAGCATT
>JALYZK010000173.1 GCA_030945705.1 Vulcanimicrobiota bacterium
GCCTTGCACCATGTTGTCGATAAGCGTGCGCGTCAATCCATGCGCCGAGCGAGCTTCTTTGGCGTTGCCGTGTCGTGCAATGACGATCTTGGCATCCTCGACCCTAACGTCAACAACAGGAAGAAAGCGCTGGTGCAATTCTCCCTTTGGGCCTTTAACGTGCACTTCGCTCTCGCCAATGCGCACGTCTACACCGCTCGGGATGGACACAGGTAGTTTGCCAATTCTAGACATGCATCACCATACGTACGCCAACACCTCGCCGCCGTAACCTTCTTTTTTTGCTCGCTTCCCCGACATAATGCCCCTCGACGTAGAGATGATTACTAAACCAAGGCCGCCCAGAACGCGTGGAATTTCGGTCTTGTTCGTATATACGCGCAAACCGGGCCGGCTGATGCGGCGCAAGCCAGTAATGACTTTTTCTTTTTCCGGACCGTATTTGAGCCTGATCCGTAAAACGTCTTGAGGGCCTTCGCTAACTTGCTCGAAATCCGTGATGAAGCCCTCGTCCTTTAAGATACGCGCCACCGATTTCTTCATGCGGGACGCCGGCACATCAACCGATTCATGGCTGGCAGTGTTTGCGTTACGAATTCGTGTCAGCATATCCGCAATCGGATCGGTAATAACGCCCATCTATCTCTCCGCGCCCGAGATGCTGAAATGCGCTGCGCAATATGTCCGCATGCTCATTACCACGAGGCCTTTGTGATGCCGGGAATATTGCCTCTGTGCGCGTTCTCGCGAAAGCAGATGCGGCACATAGCGAATCTGCGCAAATAACCCCTCGGCCGCCCACACATCCGGCAGCGATGATGGTTGCGAACGTTAAATTTGGCTGGAAGCTTTGATTGTTCGATGAGTGCAGTTTTTGCCACGAGTTTGTGTACCCTATCTCCCTTTTTGCAACGGCAAGCCCATTGCCGTAAGGAATTCCGTTGCCTCTTCGTCCGTTTTGGCGGACGTGACGATCACTATGTCCATGCCGCGGGCCTTGTCAACCTTGTCGAAGTTGATTTCTGGAAATACAAGCTGCTCGCGCAATCCCATGTTGTAATTTCCACGCCCGTCGAACGATTTGCGCGGCAAACCACGAAAATCGCGGATGCGGGGAAGCACGATGTTGAAAAGTTTGTCGAGGAACATATACATCCGTTCCCCTCGCAGCGTAACTTTTGCGCCAATGTTCATACCCTCGCGCAACTTGAACGCCGCAATCGATTTCTTGGCCTTGGTGATAACCGGCTTCTGTCCGCTAATCGCTTGCAGTTCGCTCGCTGCAGTGTCTAATATTTTTGAATTGCTGATTGCCTCGCCAACACTCATATTGATGACAACTTTTTCCAGTTTTGGAACTTGATGAGCATTCTTGTATCCAAATTTGTCCTGCATGACCTTGCGGACATCGTTGCGGTATTTATCTTTTAATCGTAAGGCGGCCATTGATTTATGCTTTCACTGCTTCGCGCGCGGGTTCCGCACAGCGAAGACATACGCGCTGAGAACGGGAATCGCTCACGTTGCGCTTGATGCGCGTAGGCAGGTTACACTTACCACACACGTACATGAGTGCGCTTAGGGGAAGCGGCGCCTCTTTTTCGAGGATTCCACCTGGGCGCTGCCGGTCGCCGGAACCCTTGGTGTGACGCTTGACCACATTGAGGCCTTCGACCGTCGCTTTGCCCGCACGCGGAAATACAGCTTTAACGGTGCCGCGTTTTCCCTTTTCTCTCCCGCGGCGCAGCATCACCGTGTCACCCTTCAAAATGTTTTGCTTGACGGCGGCTGCCATTACAGCACCTCCGGTGCCAGCGAAGCAATCTTTAGAAAGCCGCGGTCCCGCAATTCGCGCATCACGGGACCGAAAACGCGTGTGCCGCGCGGATCAAGATTGTCTTTCTCTCCCTTGATAATGACGCAGGCATTATCGTCGCATTTGATCACCGAGCCATCGGCGCGGCGCATGGGTTGCGAGCAACGCACTACCACCGCTTTTACTACTTGTCCCTTTTTTACGGCAGCGCCGGGGATGGCGCTCTTCACAGTTCCCACAATAATGTCACCGACGTGAGCGTAGCGGTGGTGGCCTCCCCCTGAAACATGAATGCACAGCAATTCCCGGGCACCAGAATTATCAGCAACTTTTAGTCGCGTCTCTTGTTGAATCATTTGGCCTTCTCGACGATCTCAATTAAACGCCAACGTTTATCACGAGATAACGGACGGCACTCCATGATTCGCACCAGATCTCCCGCTCCGGCCTCATTCCGCTCATCGTGTGCTTTAAAACGAACGGACTTGCGCACAATCTTTCCATACACGCGATGAGGAACGCGCGTTTCGCTTACCACGACGATGGTTTTATTCATCTTGCTGGAAGCGACGCGTCCTTGCTTTATGCGCCGTGCATGCCGGCGCGCTGCGGCATCGTTGGTGGCCACTGGAACCGCCGGCTGTTCAGGCTGCTCCATGCCGGCCCTCGCTGATTCGTTTTTCGCACAGGGCGGTTTGAATTTGCGCATACGTGCGGCGCATCGCCCGGATCTTGCTGAAGTCGGTCAAGTGGCCGGTGCGCAAAGCAAATCGTAGATTAAAAAGTTCTTCCTTCGTTTGGCGAGCTTTTTGCTGCAATTCACCAACGGTCAGAGCGCGCAGCTCGCGCAGCTCGTTCTTTTTCATGCCTCACCTTCGGTTCGCGTGACGATTTTGGTACCGATCGGCAATTTTGCGGCGGCCAATCTTAAAGCCTGACGCGCAACAGCGTCTTCAACGCCTGACAGCTCAAAGAGCACGCGCCCCGGGCGAACGACAGCTACCCAAAACTCGGGGTTGCCCTTACCAGAGCCCATGCGCGTTTCGGCCGGCTTTTTTGTGACGGATTTGTCCGGAAAGACCTGGATCCAAACTTTGCCGCCGCGTTTGATGTGCCGCGTCATTGCGATACGTGCCGCTTCGATTTGGCGGTTTGTCATCCAGCACGGTTCGAGCGCTTGCAAGCCGTATTCACCGAACGTTAAGGTGTTGCCGGCATGCGCTTTTCCGCGCATTCGCCCACGATGCACCCGCCGCCACTTTACTCGTTTAGGGGTTAACATTATTCTGAGCTCTCAGTCGTTGGGGCGCTTGGGAGTGGGGCCCCCTGCGGGCCGGCTTCCTTCGGACTATCGCCCTCACTCGGCAAGGGCGTCGTGTCGGGTTGCTCAGACGCCGGTTGCTCGAGAACCGGGTTTGGCTGCTCAGCCTGCGCCGGCGTGGCGTCGAACTGAACCTGTCCCGTGTCATCTTGGGCCGCCGTATCATCTTGAGCCGGTTGGATGGGAGCAGCTTGCGAGACTTCTCCCGCAGTCGCCCCCGCAGACACATCACTTGGGGTGGAGGCAACGTCCTCGGTGTTCGGCCTTTGGGGCGGGCGACTAGCGGTCACGCGAGTACCCCGGCTGCGTTCGCCGCGTCGGTCGCGGAAGTTGGCTCGATCGCCGCTTGGCGCTACCCGTTCTTGTCGTGCATGCTGTTCTTGACGGGTTTGATCCGGCAAAACTTCACCTTTGTAAATCCACACCTTGACGCCAATGCGCCCAAAAGTCGTAAATGCTTCAACCGGCGCGTAATCAATATCCGCCCGCAGCGTGTGCAGCGGCACCTTACCATCATGGTTGCGCTCGGTGCGAGCTATTTCAGCGCCGCCCAAACGGCCTGAAATTTGAACCTTCACACCCCGGGCGCCAGCCTTCATGGTGCGCATGATCGCCTGCTTCATCGCGCGCCGGAAGGCGATGCGCTTTTCTAATTGGTCCACGATGTTTTGGGCTACCAAACGAGCATCGGTTTCAGGCTGTTTGATCTCCATCACGTTGACCTGCACATTCTTGTTTGTGAGG
>JALYZK010000066.1 GCA_030945705.1 Vulcanimicrobiota bacterium
CTGGACATCCAAGCCGTCTCGGCGGAGCTCATTAAAACTCGTGACGCTCCAAACGTCGGCAGCGACTCCGAAATCGTCGCTGAGCAGTTCCGATGCTGCAAGCGCCTCCCTCAGAATTGCGCCGCACGCAAGAAGTTGCACGCGGGGACGCTTCTCCGTTTTTGGGGCGGGGCGCAACAAATACATCCCGCGCAAAATGCCTTCCTCTGTGTTGGCGGGCATATCGGGATGCCGGTAGTTTTCATTCATGACGGTGATGTAATAATAAATGTCTTCTTGTTGAGCACACATACGGCGCAACCCATCTTGAATGATTACCGCCAACTCGTAACTGTACGTAGGATCGTATGACACGCAGTTGGGGACGCACGAGGCCAAGATTTGGCTGTGTCCGTCCTGGTGTTGCAGTCCCTCTCCGTTGAGCGTGGTGCGCCCTGAGGTGCCGCCGATGAGAAAACCACGGCTGCGCATGTCGCCAGCCGCCCATGCAAGATCCCCAACGCGCTGAAAGCCGAACATTGAATAGAAAATATAAAATGGGACCGTTTGCTCGCCATTGTTTGAATACGAAGTAGCGGCTGCAATCCACGACGACATTGCGCCAGCTTCGTTGATCCCCTCCTGCAAGATTTGCCCGTGCAAATCTTCGCGATAGTACATAAGTTGCGCGGCATCTTGCGGGTTGTAAAGCTGGCCGACTGATGAGTAAATGCCTAGTTGCCGGAACATCCCCTCCATGCCAAAAGTTCTGGATTCGTCAGCCACGATCGGCACGACGCGCTTTCCGATCTTCTTATCGCGCAGAATTGCGCTGAGGATTCGGACGAACGCCATGGTCGTTGAAATCTCGCGGTCGCCCGTGCTTTTGAGCTGGGCGTCAAAGGCTCCTAGATCCGGGACCGGCAAAGGTGCGGCGCTGCGGCGGCGCTGGGGCAGGTTGCCCAATTGCTGCTGCCGGTTACGCAAGTACTGTGCTTCACGGCTATCTTCGGGCGGTTTATAGAAGGGGATCGTTTGAAGTTTCTCATCGGAGATCGGGATGGAAAAGCGGTCGCGGAATGCGCGCATCGCTTTGATTTCCAGGTGTTTTTGTTGATGGGCGATGTTCTGCGCTTCACCCGAAGTGCCCATGCCATAACCTTTGATCGTCTTGGCGAGGATGACGGTGGGTTGGCCGGTATGCTTTACGGCAGCATCGTAAGCTGCGTAGACTTTGCGTGGGTCATGACCGCCGCGCTGCAGGCTCCAGATTTCCTCGTCAGCCATGTTGGCTACGAGCGCTAACGTTTCCGGATATCGCCCAAAGAAATTCTCGCGTACGAACGCACCGTTATTCGCTTTAAATGTTTGATAATCGCCATCGACGCACTCGTTCATGACTTGCACGAGCCGCCCGCTGGTATCTCTTGCGAGCAAAGGGTCCCAGTTACTCCCCCACACCACTTTAATGACGTTCCAACCCGCACCACGAAAAACGCGCTCGAGTTCCTGAATGATTTTCCCGTTTCCGCGCACAGGACCATCCAGGCGTTGCAAATTGCAATTGACGACGAAGATGAGATTATCGAGTTGCTCGCGCGAAGCGACCGCGATTGCGCCGAGCGTCTCGGGTTCATCAACTTCGCCGTCACCGACGAACGCCCAAACCTTGCGTCCGGTCGTGTCGCTGATGCCGCGGTTGTGCAAGTATTTCATGAACCGTGCTTGATAGATCGCCATAATGGGACCAAGGCCCATGGAAACGGTCGCAAATTGCCAGAACTGCGGCATCAACCATGGATGCGGATAGGATGAAAGCCCACGGCCATCGACTTCTTGGCGGAAGTTTTCGAGTTGTTCTTGCGAGATGCGGCCTTCGAGAAATGCGCGAGCGTAAAATCCGGGCGAAGAATGGCCTTGAAAAAAAACCAGATCACCGCCGTGCGTTTCCGACGGTGCGTGAAAGAAATGGTTGAAGCCAACATCGTACAGCGTGGCCGATGACGAAAAACTGGCAACGTGCCCGCCCAGCTCGGAAGAGTGTTCGTTGGCGCGAACAACCATAGCCATGGCATTCCAACGCACGTAGTGGCGCAGCCGCGTCTCCAATTCATCGCTTCCGGGCATCGCAGCTTGTTCGCCCGGCGGAATCGTATTGATGTATGGAGTTTGAACGCCGAGCGATACGTGCGCGCCGCCGCGCTGTGCCTTTGCCACGAGTTCTTCTATCAACTGCTTGGCTCGCGCCGGGCCCTCGTGAGTGAGAACACCGTCGAGTGCATCAAGCCATTCTTGTGTTTCTTGGGAGTCAGACTCGGGGGTAGGGAGCATGTGCGCGCCTTTCGCGAGCAAGCAGCGCTTCCTGCGGAGCGTGCCCTCGATGCTTTGCATAAATATACGCGGTAACTTGTTCGGAGTCTCTTTCAGGTGCGTTTGTCTTTGCGCCAGCCAGCGCCGATAGTCCGGTTATGGTTCCCAGACCCATCGTTTCCACGGCACTGCTTGGCACAACGATCATTGCGCCCTCCTCCTTAAGCCCTTCGTAGAGCAGTTCATCGCGCGCAGATGCAGTGCCACCGGATTGTCGGCATACGGTTCGCAGCTTTCATGAAAGATTGCGCGATCTGGCGCTCAGCGTCCCCTGAAATGACGCCGCTTGGCGATCGCGTTCGGCTTGCGCTTGGCGCGACATCGCATCCTGAAGCGCAGGCAGGTGTCAAGCGTGCGGGCTTAGCGTCAGGAGAGAAACCCCAAAAATTACCGCGGCGATTATAAAGCTAAAGATTGTAAACGCCATAACGCGGCGAAGGCCAACGCCCGCAATGGCGAGGAGCGGTAAAGCCCAGAAAGGCTGGATCATGTTCGCAACCTGCTCGCCCATTGCGACGGCCATCGCCGTCGCCGGGAGCGACGCGTGTAACTTCAGCGCAGCGGGCACTGCAAAGGGACCCTGCACCGCCCAGTGACCGCCGCCACTCGGAACGAAAAGACTGATGATGATGGAGCAAACGTAGCTCCAAAATGGTAGCGTTGCGGCTGTGGAAAAAATAAGGAACCAACTCGCAATAACGCCTGCCAAACCGGTTGCCGTCATCATTCCCATGATGCCGCCGTACAGCGGATATTGGAGAACCAACGGACCCGTGACTCTTGCTGCGCCGTTGATGGCGTTGACATAGGC
>JALYZK010000009.1 GCA_030945705.1 Vulcanimicrobiota bacterium
GCACTCGGGGGCTGCCCGAGCCCAAGACGTCCCCAACCGGGTCGTGGCCGAGAACCGGCACTCAGGCACCGATCGGTGGCGGCTATTCATGGCCTGGCTTCAAGATTAGCGACGACGGTTATCTCAAATCAAGGGTTACCCCGGGGGCGAGAACCCGGCGCCCGGCAGAATTGTGCCCCTGAAGGTTACCGTAAATTCGGCCGCGAGCTTTACCGTCGGAACACAATATGGTGTTACGGTTGACGGCAGTCGGCCTTCGACGTATTTGCGCGACCCTACTGATGTACATCCGACTTTTTCACCATTACTTCAATCTCAACACGCATGTGCGGCGCAATCAATTGAGCAATGACCGTTGTATTGGCGGGGCGCGCGGAATAGCAATGCTTGCGAACGATTGGGAGAATCCTATCGAATTCGCCCCGGGACGTAACGAAGATCAATACGCGCACCAGATCGTCGAGGGTCGCTCCAGCCTGCTCAAGCGCCAGTGCAATTTTGCGAAAACAATTCTCACACTGCGTCTCAACGTCTTCCGGAAAAATATTCGTTTCTGGGTCCGCCCCGGTCGTACCAGAGACGAATATCCAATCACCAACCACGGCCGCACGCGCGTAGCCGGCCTTTTCTTCATAGGGAGAATTAGAATAGATGCGCTCGCCGATCATGTCCGTCTAAAAGCCTTTCCCTTAAACACATGCGTCAGCGGTTGACACACAGGAACTTATCTACAAGAATACCCGCAATCAATCATAAAAAAGAGCCCGAGTTTCTCGGGCCCTTGTAGCGTCTAACTCTCGGTTGCCTATTCGTCTTTGGCGTCCAAGTCATCGAGATCGCCGCCTTCAGAACCGGCTCCCGAGCCTCTTCCGGTGGAGGTTGTACCTATTCCACTAGCGCCCGTGCCCATGCTCGAGGCGCCGGTGCCCATCCCGCTGACATCAGGGCGTTCGTTGCCTGAACGGATGTTTGAGCCGACACCACCGCCCGCACCCAGGCCCGGCGAGCGTTGACCACTGCCCCCTGTTAGACCAGCGCCCAGATCTTCTATGCCCTCACGGTCGCTCTCGTTCTCGTCTGGGACTGACGGGTCACCAAGATTTCTGCGAATCCGATCGGCTTTGTCGCGCAAAATGTCTTTTGAGTCGTCGCCAATATTTCGGTCCATATGAACTCCTATCTTTGGAACGGACCTATCGTGTACCCCGTGCACCTGCGGGGCAAACGCGTAGACGAGCGAGCGCATGCCAAAGTTTCGACGCGGCTTAGGGAGCCGCCGAAATCAGTTCCACCAGGCGACCCGCCTGATCGTCCGGCAGCGCTTGCGCCAAATCGGCTTGACTTAAGATGCCGACAAGTTTGTGACCGTCAATGACCGGCAAGCGCCGAACCTTATATTGTGCCATCGTTCGCATAGCTTCATCAAGTGAGTCGTCCGCACCGATAGTCACCGGTTTACCTTCGCCTAGCTCACCGGCGCGCGTTTGCGATGGATCTTTCCCTTTCGCCAAAACTTTTACTACAATGTCCCGATCCGTGAGCATGCCCTTGAGTCGCTGATCCTCGCCACAAATCGGCATTGCGCCAACATTGAGTTCGGCAAGGCGTTTGGCCGCATCCAGTATTGAGTCGGTTTCCTTTATACATTCTACACCGGGTGACATGACTTCTCGTGCGGTACTTGCCATTTTAATCTCCACCATACGCTATGATGCAGCTGTTTTCCCAATGAGGCCCAGCAGTAAACTTTGTCAAAAGCAACCGTGTGTTCGGTCGTGGGCTGCAAGCGAGCCTCTGTTAGTTGGAGAAATCTTCTACGAAAGCCATTCTGCCATCCGGCTCGCTTACAACGCCTACGCCGATCCGCCGATAGTGCTCGCCCAAGATATTTTTGCGGTGCGGTTCACTGTTCCACAGCGCATGTTCGGCCGCACCCTCTTCTTGAGCGAGTGCGATGTTCTCGGCTGCATAGGAAAAATCGTAGTGAGCAGCGTGCATACGATCGAAGGGCGACCGGCCGTCCGGTGAGGTGTGGCTGAAATAGTGTTGGCGCAGCATGTCGTCAGCGTGCAAACGCGCGATTTCGGTAAGCCGCCCATCAACTTCAAAAAGTGAAAGTCCAGCGCTGCGCCGTTGCGTGTTCAAACCGTCGACCATCGCAACTTCAGCTTCATTGCGCACTTGCGTTGCAGGAATATTCCAAGTAGGCGCGACGCTCAGGGCCAGCATAATAGTAAGTAGCATTTCCGTACTATTATTATCGCCACCGAGAGTGAGGACCCTTAACGAAAAAGCTAAAAGTTAACACGATACGACACGCCGCCATTGGATACAAAGCAGCGATGTGCGTCTGTGAGAAAGGGAGTCAACTCAAAAAAGAGCACGACTGCTAGAATTCGCGCAACGCTGGATCCGCGATAATTAACTGCAAATTTTTGCCAGTGCGCAGACCTAAGAACGTTTCCAGTTGCCAAAGGGGTCCACGGGCGAACCGCCCAGGCCGCCGAGCGACCACCGAGGGCGCCGCCCACCGCACCTCGGGCGGTGCTAAAGGCGCCGCCGACCGCTCCACCGAGACTGCCCTAGGGGTCCGCTTGTGGTACGGCTGAATAACTTAATGTCATCGCGAATATTAGTCCAAGTACCCGCGGGCTAGTCGATTCCTGAAATTGTTGAACATCGCCGATATCCTCTCAGAAATGATATCTGCTCTCTCGATAACAAAATCGAGATAAGTACGCGACAGCATATCTCCGCAGCGTAACTTAATTGACAAGAGCATTACATTTGCACACTCGAGAAAGAAAAATCGTGAAAACCCGCCCAGATATTCGAAACGTCGCCATCATTGCCCACGTCGATCACGGCAAAACGACCCTCGTCGATGCAATGCTCAAGCAGAGCGGGGTTTTTCGCGAGGGCCAGCATGTCGATACGCGCATAATGGATTCAAATCCATTGGAACGCGAACGAGGCATTACGATCCTTGCTAAAAATACTGCGGTGCGGCATGGCGATGCAAAATTCAACATCGTCGATACTCCTGGACACGCCGATTTTGGCGGAGAAGTCGAGCGTGTGTTGCAAATGGTGCAAGGGGTACTACTCTTAGTCGATGCTGCCGAGGGTGTTATGCCTCAGACGCGCTTCGTGTTACGCAAAGCGCTTGAACTCGACCTCCACTCGATTGTCGTTATCAACAAAATCGATCGCAAGGACGCTCGCGTGAAAGAAGTGGTCGATGAAGTGTTTGATCTTTTCATCGAGCTCGGCGCGTCCGACAAACAGGCCGACTTCGCCATAGTGTATACCAACGCAAAGCAAGGGATCGCGAAGCTGGCCATGAAGCACGATAGCGATTCGCTTGAACCGTTGTTTCAAACGATGCTACGCAGCATCCCCGAAGCACCCGCAGAAGAAGGTGGGTTTCAAATGCTGGTGAGCGCGATCGATCACAACAAGTATGTCGGCCGTATCGGAATCGGGCGAGTGTTTAGAGGGCACGGCCGGGTAAATGCTCCCCTTGTAAAAATCGCTAGGGACGGCGTGATTGAAACCGGATTGCGCCTTACGAAGCTGCTTTCATTCGCTGGACTGGAACGGATTGAAATCGAGGACGCCGGTGCCGGCGATATCGTCTGTGTCTCAGGCATTGATGGCATTAACATAGGCGATACGCTCGCCGACGCCGATTGTCCTGAAGGGATCACCGCCGTAGCAGTAGATGAACCCACAGTCGCGATGTCCTTCAGCGTGAACACCTCGCCGTTTGCCGGGAGAGACGGGAAGTTTCTTACCTCACGGCAGATTCGCCAGCGCCTCATGCGCGAGCTGGAATCAAACGTTGCGCTGCGCGTCGCGGATACGGATAGTGCGGACACCTTCGAGGTGCGTGGACGCGGCGAACTGCATCTCTCAATACTCATCGAAACAATGCGCCGGGAAGGTTACGAGCTTGGCGTTTCTAAGCCGCAAGTCATCATTAGCGAGCGAGCTGGCCAAAAGTTCGAGCCCGTCGAATACGTCGTCATAGACGTGGCGGAGCAGTACGCTGGAGCAGTCATTGAGTCGCTGGGCAAGCGCCGCGCCCAAATGTCGAACATGATTTCGCTGGGTGAAACGCAGCGTCTGGAATACACCATGCCGACCCGCGCAATTTTTGGGTTGCGTGGCGAGTTATTGACACTTACACGCGGTACGGCCGTGATGTCGCATACGTACTACGACCATCAGCCGCTCGCAGGAGAGATACCCGGTAGATCGGTAGGCGCCCTCGTTGCAAGCGACACCGGCACGACGACCGGTTACGCGCTCATGGGATTGGAATCGCGCGGCCGCTTCTTCATCGGCCCTGGAATCGATGTTTACGAGGGGATGATCGTCGGCCGAGCAGGCAACGATCACGATGTGTCGATCAATGTAGTGCGCGCTAAAAAGCTTACCAACATGCGGGCTGCAGGAACCGATGATAGCGTCCGCCTCGCGCCCCCGGACGAACTAAGCTTGGAACGGGCGCTGGAGTTTATTGAAGACGACGAACTTGTTGAGGTAACCCCCAAGGCCATCCGTTTGCGAAAACGACTTCTCAACGAAACCGACCGTTTACGGCAGCGAAAGCGGGAAGTCGCCCGTGTTTGATTCAGCGTCGAAAGGCGACCGCTTCGGACAAGGGCTGGCGGAGGAATCAAGAACGATGGCCCGCGGATTCGTGCAGTTTTTGCTGCGCGGAAACGTTGTGGACTTAGCGGTTGCGGTTGCAATCGGCGCCACGGCCGGCTCGGTAATAACTTCCTTTGTTCGCGACATCTTCACGCCGCTTATAGCGGCGATTTTCGGTACACACAGCATGTCGGCAGCATTCTTTATGCTCAACCACAGCAAAATCATGTACGGCGACTTCTTAAACGCCTTCGTTTCCTTTTTGCTGATCGCAATCGTCGTCTATTTCTTTGTGATTACGCCGACTAACAAACTTGGGTCGAGCTCGCACTTCCAGCCGCCCCTTGACCCCTCAACCCGCAAATGCCCCGAGTGTCTGAGCGCAATACCTATTGGTGCAAGGCGCTGCGCCTATTGCACGGCTGCAGTGATCCCGCTGGAGCTAGAAAACGTCAGTTCCCCGCGAACCTCGTCGTAGTCGACATAGACGCGCTGGCCATCGCTCACTTCTCCCGCGAGAATCTTGCGCCCGAGCGGCGTTTCAACCTCACGTTGCAGCGCACGTTTCAGCGGCCGGGCGCCGTAATGCGGATCATACCCAGTTTTTACCAAATGTAGTTTTGCCGCAGCGGACAACTCTAAGTTGATGTGCCGGTCCGCAAGCCTGCTGCGTAGCCGCTGCAACTGGATTTCGATGATCTCCGAGAGCTGCGTTTCGTTCAACGCATGGAAGACCACCGTCTCGTCGACGCGGTTAAGGAATTCCGGGCGGAAATGCCGGCGTAATTCGTCGAGCACCGTGGCACGCATTACGGCGTAGTCGGCGCCATTGAACGAACCATGATAATCCAAAATGCGGTGACTTCCGATGTTCGAGGTCATGACCACGATGGTGTTCCTAAAGTCTACGGTATGGCCTTGCCCGTCCGTAAGACGTCCATCATCCAAAATTTGTAAGAACACGTTGAATACGTCCGGGTGGGCCTTCTCCACTTCATCAAACAAGATAACCGAGAAGGGCCGCCGCCGTACCGCTTCGGTTAGCTGCCCACCCTCGTCAAAGCCGACATAACCTGGAGGCGCCCCAAGCAGACGCGCTACCGTGTGTTTCTCTTGATATTCAGACATATCGATGCGCACCATCGCGCGTTCATCATTGAACAGATAGTCGGCAAGCGCGCGGGCCAACTCGGTTTTTCCTACACCGGTGGGTCCCAAGAAGATGAAAGAGCCGATCGGCCGGTTTGGATCGCCCAGTCCCGAACGGGAACGCACCACGGCCTGCGCGACGGCATCAACGGCTTCATCTTGGCCGATTACCCGCTTGTGCAATTCTTGGTCGAGAAGCAACAGTTTGCGAATTTCGCCTTCAAGGAGTTTGGAAATGGGGATGCCGGTCCAGCGGCTCACCACATCGGCGATGTCCTCTTCATTCACTTCTTCCTTGCTCAAGCGACCGACTCCATCGCGAGATGCCAGCGCTTCCTCCTGCGAACGAAGTTGCCGCTCCAAATCCGCCACCTTACCGTAGCGCAGCTCGGCCACCCGATTGAGATCATACTGCCTTTCCGCTTGCTCGATTTCAACGCGCGTCTCTTCAATTTGTTCGCGCAGAGCGCGCAGTTTTTGCGCAGCATCTTTCTCGATCTGCCACCGAGAGCGTAACTTTTCCGACTCGCCCCGCAGCGTACCGATTTCACCTTCCAGTTTTTCCAAACGGCGCCCACTTGCAGAATCAGATTCTTTACGCAGCGCTTCCCTTTCGATTTCTAATTGCATCAACCGTCGCGAGATTTCATCGAGTTCTTGGGTGTTCGTATCGTTTTGTTTTCTTAGTTTATGATATTATTATTTTACGAGATCTTTGTCCTTG
>JALYZK010000053.1 GCA_030945705.1 Vulcanimicrobiota bacterium
TCACCGATGGAAGGCTAGAGGGGGCGGGTGCAGCAGTCGACGGCGAGTTAAAAGGTGCGCTCGCAGACGTTTTGAGCAGCGGTGAAATCAAGGGCAAACTCTGCGAAATGTCGCTGCTGCACGCAAAGGACATGAACGCGCACCGCATTTTAGTTGTCGGTTTAGGCGATCGCGATAGATTCCAGACCTATATGCTCGCCCGCTATTCCGGAGCGGCCGTCCGTTATCTAGGAAAACGTAACGTTCGCGAGATTGCATTTGCGCTTCCCGCCGACATGGCTGGACGCGAGGCCGCCGCCGCATCTTTTATCTGCGAGGGTGCGCAAGCCGCCACCTTAGACACGACAATCTATCACAGCGAACCCGACAAACCCATTCAACTGGATGCGATTATCATTTTGGAAGGCGAGCTCAATCGAGCGGCCCTTCAAGAAGGCTCCCAGCGGGGACAGGTTCTAGGCGAAGCGATCAACATTGCGCGGCGCATGGCACTTACTCCAGCCAACGATATGACACCGACTCACATGGCGCAGCGCGCCCAGGATGTCGCAGAACGCGCTAAGTTAGAGATCAACGTGCTTGATGAAGACAGCATGCGTAAAGAAGGCATGGGGTCATTGCTCGGCGTTTCACGCGGTAGCGATGAACCAGCCAAAATGATCGTACTTTCGTATAAGGGTGATCCCGAGAATAAACAACTTCTCGCGCTCGTCGGCAAAGGTCTGACCTTCGATTCCGGAGGTATCTCGCTTAAGCCGGCTGAGAACATGCACGAAATGAAATACGATATGTCAGGCGGTGCCGGAGTCATCGCCGCAATGTTCGCGATCGGGCGCTTAAAACCGAAGATAAACGTTCTGGGCGTTGTGCCGGCCAGCGAAAACCTGCCCGGACCTCGTGCTATGAAACCGGGCGACATCTTGCGCGCAATGAACGGCAAGACAATTGAAGTGATCAACACTGACGCCGAAGGCCGTTTAATTCTGGCGGACGGATTGTGTTACGCGAATAAACTCGGCGCAACAAAAATCGTCGATGCTGCGACGCTGACTGGTGCATGCGTCGTCGCGTTAGGCCATGCTGCCAGCGGCGCGATGTCGAACAACGAGGAATTCATTCAAGAATTCTTACGGGTTGCGGAAGCTACCGGTGAACGTTACTGGCAAATGCCGCTATTCGAGGACTACGCGACCGCCGTGAAAAGTGAAATAGCCGACCTGCGCAATTCGACTGGACGACCTGCAGGGAGTTTGACCGCAGGAGCGTTCTTGAAAGAATTCGTGGGCGACACACCCTGGATACATCTCGACATTGCGGGCACCGCCTATTTGGAGAACGAGTCAGCTTGGCAGGCAAAGGGTCCCACCGGTACGCCAGTACGCGCCTTCGTTTCCTTGGTTGAGGCAATGGCCAACGGAACATTGGGAGCTCGCAACGGTCAAGCGGCGCTCGGGCAGGGCGCTCTCTCTTAGACCTACCAGCCATACCCCTAGGGCAGAGACGAGTGCATCCTTCGAGAGCTCAGGATGGACAAGCGCAAAATGCGAACGCCAGCGTGCAGAAAAAACATTGCGCTGATTGATAGTGTCGAGGCGCCTGCACACGCTTGGGAGAAGTGGGCACTATGCGCCGTTTGACAGCCGCTAGCATTGCGCGCCGTAAAAACGGAAAACCTTTCGCCGTCATGACGGCCTACGACGCACCGTTTGCGCGATGCGTTGAAGAAGCGGGAGTCGACATCATCCTCGTGGGGGACAGCCTTGGCATGGTGGTCCTGGGTTTCGATTCAACCACGCCTGTGCGTATCGAAGATATGATTCACCACACAGCCGCCGCCGCACGCGGCGCACGGAAAGCACACATCATCGCTGATCTGCCCTTCGGTTCGTATCAAGCCAGCGACGCTGACGCAATTCGATCCGCTATGCGTTTGGTGCAAGAAGGCCGGGCCGCGTCCGTTAAACTCGAAGGGGGCGTTGCGGCGGCGCCGCGGATACGTGCGATTGTGGACGCGGGAATACCAGTTATGGGGCACATCGGTCTACTTCCGCAGACGGCGGGATTGGGTCCGGGTTATACAGTGCGAGGCGACGCGGAGGCTTTGCGCGCCGACGCTTATGCCGTGCAAAACGCGGGCGCGTATGGACTGGTGCTCGAAGTCGTTAAGGCGGACATCGCAGCCACGATCACTGCGGATTTAAGCATACCAACAATCGGAATTGGTTCGGGGCCCGATTGTGACGGTCAAGTTCTGGTTTTACACGATCTCTTGGGGTTATTCCCCGATGCCCCATCGTTCGTCAAGCGTTATGCTGACTTGAACACAACGGTCGTGGATGCGGTCCGGAAATACGCACAAGAAGTTCGCGAAAAAACTTTCCCTATATAGCTGGGACGCGAATTTCCCGGTTTTGCGGCGCATTCGGATACGAACCGGTAAGACATCCCAGGCACATTTCCTCGCGTTTACGACCCGTCGCCTTTACCAGTCCCTCGATGCTCAAATACCCCAGCGAATCCGCACCGATTTTTTTTCGGATTTCATCCAGAGTGTAGTTGGATGCAATGAGCTCATCGTAGGTTGCCATGTCGACGCCCAAATAGCAGGGATGCTTGATCGGTGGCGAGGTCACACGAACGTGCACTTCGCGCGCACCCGCTTCGCGCACTAAGGCGACGATACGCGGGGTAGTCGTTCCTCGCACGATCGAATCATCCACGACGATCACGCGCTGTCCGTTCAAATTTTCCATGACCGGGTTGAATTTGAGTTGCACGCCTCGGCTGCGCATTTCTTGGTTCGGACTTATGAAGGTCCTCCCGATGTACCGGTTTTTTATCAGCCCTTCCACGTACGGAAGATCGCTTTCGGCCGCATAGCCGATCCCACCGGGAATGGCAGAATCAGGAATCGCCATGACGACGTCGGCGTCTGCGGGGTGCTCGCGCGCGAGTTCTCTGCCCATGGCGTGCCGGGCCATATATATTGTCTTACCATTCAACACCGAATCGGGACGCGCGAAGTAGATGTATTCGAACATGCACAGCGCTGGAGTAGCGTCAGTCGTGCCGGTTAATACTGACGTTAGGCCTTGCTGGTCGATCATAACGATTTCGCCCGGCTCCAGTTCCCGCAGGTACGTTGCTCCTACGGTTGCCAGTGCACAGGACTCAGACGCCACGATATAACCGTCGCCGTAGGCTCCAAGGCATAGCGGCTTCACGCCCCACCGATCACGAAAGGCATACACGGCCGTATCGGTGCACATCACGACTGAGTAAGCACCTCGGGCGCGTTGCATGACGCTCCTGATACGTTCCATCATTGTGCCCTGAGCTTGCACGATCAACTTAGCCAAAACTTCGGAATCGGAAGTGGCTTGCAGAATGACTGAGGGGCCCAGGCTTTCACGTAACTCATCGGTATTGGTCAAATTGCCGTTATGCGCGAACGCGAATTCACCGATTTCCGTAGCTTCAAGCAACGGTTGCGCGTTGACCACAATGGATGACCCACTGGTGGAATAGCGTGTGTGCCCAATTCCCAGATGCCCGCTAAGCGTGGAGAGGATTTCCTCATTGAAGATGGCCGAGAGCAATCCCATCTCACGGTGCGACCGCAGCGTGCCGCCATCTGAAACGGCGATGCCCGCGGATTCCTGGCCCCGATGTTGCAATGCGTACAGCGCAAAAAATGCCAGTCGTGCGACATCTTGGTTTTTCGCAAATATCCCAGTTACGCCGCACATGTCAGGCGGCTATTTCGCCCCCACATCCCATTCTAACACCCCGAGGGCCCTGCCGGCTGCAGGCCAGGCGCTAATCTTCGCGGCTGCGTCCCCCGAAGATTTGCAAAAGGGCTAGGAAGATGTTGATCGTGTCGAGGTACAGCTGGACGGCCATTTGAACTGGGGTGTGACCGTCGCCGCCTCCTCGGATGCGCGCAAAGTCGATCAGCGTGAGCAGCGTAAATACCGCCAGCGTCAGCCACGCGTAGACCGTCGGATGGACCCAATGCGTGAAAATTGAGATGATTCCCGCAACCACAAGCGCCAGCAGCGCGAAGAACGCGATCCCGCTGAAGCGCCGAAAGTCGACACCGGTCGCATACACAGTGAAAGCCAAGGTGAGCATCCCTAGACCAGTGGTGATTGCGGCTTGGCTTACCACCGCGGGGCCGACGGAGCGGACGTACAATCCGATGACCGGACCGATCCAGACCCCCATCAAAAAAGTAAAAATGTAATAGAGCAGGAGCGCCACCGCTTCGTTCTGCCGCACCGCATTAATGCCAAAAAGCAACATGAACCCGATCCCGAAAGCCAACCAGCCGATAGCACTGCCCGGCGCCAGCCCCGCAAAGAGGTGCGACGAAACCGCGGTGACGAGTAAACCTAAGGCCGTAATGCCTAAAACCTGCGCGAGTAAGCTCTGCACCGGGAGTGCTTGCACCCCGAACGTTCGTCGATAACTTAAAGCCATAACGCTGCTAGTTACCCTCCAGCGAAACACAAAGTTGCTCTGCCAGGACAAAATTCTGGCCAGACACAGCGAAATGCTCGTCGAACACTTCAAGGCCTTGCATGCGGCCACTCTCCTAGCATCCCTGGGGCGCGTTGGCCCTAGCAAAGCAACCTTCGTAGATTGCCGCCTAACATCCAAACGCCGTGCAGCGCCGTTGGATGAACAACTATCGGCCACTTCCAAATAAGGGAACTTCATGAAATCGTACCAGAAACTTTATGCCGCGTTGGCACTGACCTTCGTATTCGCAAGCACCTTACCGGCTCAAGCTAAAGACACGATGTCCAATCCTATGGTTGGTGGAGCGGCGATGGTGCGCACCAAAGATATTGTTGACAACGCCGTAAATTCCCAAGACAACACCATCTTGGTGGCCGCCGTTAAGGCCGCTGGTCTCGTCGACACGCTCAAGGGCGCCGGTCCGTTCACCGTTTTTGCACCCAGTGATGAAGCCTTCAAGGCCCTTCCCAGCGGCACGGTCGACACGTTGCTCAAACCTGCAAACAAGACCACGCTGAGCAGCATTCTTACCTATCATGTGATTGCCGGACGGCTGGACTTTAAGGCGCTCAAAAACCTGATTAACTCCCAACGGGGAAAAGCCACCCTTACCACCGTGAACGGTGCTCAGCTGACTGCAATGTTGAACGGACCCCGAAACATTGTGGTCGTTGATGACAAAGGAGCAGTGGCCCATATTTCTACCTATGACGTCTATCAATCCAACGGAGTAATTCACGTCATTGACCGCGTACTGATGCCCTAAAGAGGACCCGTCTCCACAACAAGCTCTACTATGACCTAGTGGAGCTTTTTTGTGCCGGAACGAGCGAAGCTATCACGAAGCCTGCCGCTTCCTGCCGGAGAACTTCTAATGAAAAGAACCGATCACTCGACGCGACACGGTAGGGCTTTGCCTTGGGCAAAGGGCGTTTCGAAAGCTTCAGCGACGGCGTCTTTGCAATTGCCATAACGCTGCTCATACTCGAAGTCTTTTGCCGGCGTCTGCATCGACAAACTTCTCGAATTCGCAACAGGCGCATGCCTTGCTGGAAATCTGGCCGCAGTATCTTGTCTATGGCGCCAAGCATATCCGTTCGCGACGGTTGTCGGCTACTTCGTTCCACTGCTGGGCATCATCATAATCGCACTTCTAGCATTGTTTTATATGATGCCGGCGAACATACAAGCCGCCGCCCTAGCGTTCGAGCAAAGCGAACCGCAACCATAACGATTTAGAGCATGCGTCAATCGGTGTGGCTGCCATCCGTGCGATCGGCGCCTATGTCCCTACGATAAGTCAAATCGCTGTTCGCACTTGCGGCGGCATGCACGGCTTCATAGGCATTTTTCCGAGCTTGCTTAGTATCCGCACCCAAAGCGGTGACCGTCAGCACTCTTCCGCCATCGGAATCAATGGTGCCATTGTTCAAACGGGAACTCCCCCAAAAAATCTGAGCACCTTCTGGAAGTTCGATGTGTGGGGATAGTCCCCGAAGCGGAGTGTTCGTCGTTGGATAATCGCTCGTCGCTAGCACAACACCGACGCAAGATTCAGTCGAAAAGGAAGCTGCTTCTATTTGAAGAGCACCTTCAGCAGCTGACTTGAGCATTATAGCAAAGTCTCCGCGTACTCGTGGCATTAGAACTTGCGTCTCTGGATCGCCGAACCGAGCGTTGAATTCGATCACTTGCGGACCGTTATCAGTCCACATCAAACCGCAATACAGCACGCCGACATACCGCTCATTTTCGGACTCCAGACCCCGTTGCACCGGCGCAAGGATTCGTTCGTGCACTTGGGCGTACAAATCTTCGGGAAACCCGACGGGTGGTGAGTAGGCACCCATGCCGCCGGTATTGGGTCCTCTGTCGCCATCGCCGGCGCGTTTATAATCGCACGCGGCCGCGATTGGCAGCATCCTGCGGCCGTCACTAAGAGCGAACACGCTCACTTCGCGGCCTTCCAGTTTCTCCTCGAGCAACACATCATTGCCGCCGCCCGGCACCTTGCTGCTCGCGTACCAATCCAGAAGGACGGAACGGGCGATCTGCGGATCCGGCGCTACGATGACTCCTTTCCCCGAGGCAAGTCCATCCGCTTTGATCACGCATCCACCTTGCCAATCGTCAAGCGCCTTGCGCGCGGTGTCGGCAGAACGCACCACCGTTGCGCGCGCCGTCGGCACGCCATAACGTTCCATAAAGCGTTTTGCAAACACCTTGCTAGATTCTAAACGACCCGCGGATCGGTTTGGCCCGAAAGTAGGGATGCATGCATCGCGCAAGCGATCGCCAACGCCTGCAGCGATCGCGCTCTCTGGGCCTAGCAGGACGAGATCAATGTTTTCTTCGCGGCACCGCTCGGCAATAGCTTTACCATCAGTAACACCGAGAGGCCAGTTCTCACCGCGCGATCCGGTTCCCGCGTTTCCGGGCGCGGCAAAAACAGCGCTAACTGAAGCGCACTGCGACAATCGCCACGACAGTGCGTCTTCACGCGCTCCATTCCCGACCACCAAGATTCTCATCTCACGGTGATTCCATTTTTCGTCATGCCACTACGTTGGACGCATCCTTCGAGAACCTCCAACGACAAGGCACGAGGTTATTCCCATTCGACAGTCGACGGCGGTTTTGAAGTGATATCGTAAGCGACACGATTGATTCCCGGCACTTCGTTGACAATGCGCGTGCTGATCCGTTGGAGAAGCGCATGTGGCAGGCGTGCCCAGTCGGCGGTCATTCCGTCTTCGCTTGTGATGGCTCGAACCGCTACCAGGTTGGCGTACGTTCTGCCGTCGCCCATTACACCGACGCTCATGAGCGGCGTAAGAACCGCAAAATATTGCCAGGGCCGCGGATCGAGATCGGCGCGTTCGATCTCATCACGCACAACGGCGTCCGCTTCCCGCAAAATTGCTAACCGCTCCTCCGTAATTGCGCCTAGCACCCTTACAGCGAGTCCGGGCCCCGGAAATGGCTGGCGCTCTACGATTACAGGCGGTAGACCCAAAACTCGTCCCACTTCTCGGACCTCATCTTTAAAAAGGGACCGCAAGGGTTCGATTAGCTCGAGCGTCATTTCCCGCGGCAGACCGCCGACATTGTGATGCGACTTAATCTTGTGTCCCGCCTTCGAAAGCGGCGTCTTTGATTCGATGACGTCGGGATAGAGCGTGCCTTGAACTAGGAACCTGACATCCGGTATCTTTGAGGCTTCTTCTTCAAAAACGCGGATGAACTCGTGGCCGATGATGATCCGCTTCTCTTCGGGGTCGGCAACCGTTGCTAACCTATGCAAGAACCGCCTTCGCGCATCAACCGCGACCACGTCGAAATGAAGCACGTCTCGGAATGCGCGTACGACGGTCTTCGCCTCGTCCTGGCGCAAGAGTCCGTTGTCTACAAAAATGCAGGTGAGTTGAGTCCCGATAGCGCGAGAAACCAACGTCGCCGCGACGGCCGAATCAACACCGCCCGAAAGCGCGCAGATCACTTTTGCGTCGCCGACTTGCTCGCGAATTTCCTTAGTGGTGCGCTCGACGAACGATTCCATCTCCCAATCCGAGCTTACACCTGCGATCCCATGCAAAAAGTTATTCAATAAGACCTTGCCATATTGTGTATGCA
>JALYZK010000115.1 GCA_030945705.1 Vulcanimicrobiota bacterium
ATAATCTTAGACGCGTCTACGACCCGACGAACGTCGGTAGCCACGACTTCGCGACCAGGTCCCGAGACCGCAACGATTCCACGATTGTTTGTGCTACGGATGTGCTCGCCGGTGATTGCGACGTAAACGTCGGATATTTGGACTCCCGCCATCCGCTCGGCGCGCTCGGTGGCCGCTTCGATGGATTTGATCGTCTCTTCCAGATCGGTGACGACGCCTTTTCTTAGTCCCAGCGATGGTGCTTCGCCGATCCCGAGAATCTCAAGCCCGCTCGGACCGTCGGCTGCCACGATGGCGCACGTCTTCGTCGTCCCAATGTCAAGCCCGGCGACGGTCTCGTGCTTCATCCAGCGAATTCCACCCACTTGTAGCTCCGGCAACAAAGGCAAGCCGTTGATACCATATATGGGGGCACCCTCCCCAATCCCTACGATATGGGGGAATGCGCCGCACCGAATAGAGTCTCTAGACCACCTTTTGGAGCCAACTCTTGGCGCAAAGTGGTCGCGCCCCTTGAGCATAAGCTGTGAGTATAACTCCGAGTCATTTGTACAGCACGACTGGGGTCTTCGGAGCACGTAGATCTAGCGCGGTGACTCTTTCAATCTTCCCTTCGATTTGGTGAAGGATTGGTTGGACAAGCGCCGCTTTTCCTGAAAGGTCACCGTCCTCCCCGAGTTTGAGCAAAATGCCGTTTTGTAGTTGCGCACTTAATTCACCGTGAACATCCAAGTGTATTGCGTGAACCGCGAGCTTGTCACTTGCCAGCACATCATAATCCTTTTGCATCCGTGCTATGCGACGGTCACGGATGAAATGGCCGGCGATGAAGTGCTCGGTGGATCGGATGTAGAGCCGCGGCAGATCGAACGGAAACGGGCCGGTCGTTTCAAGTACGCGTCCGTCAGCGTCAATCAGTGCCGTCCCCGCCGCTCCGGCAACCACGGCGCTCGGTGCCCGCTCCGTAACGTTGATCCACAAGTTCGCTGGCAGGCTGCGGTGAATAGCCACCTTCTTGACATACGGGATAGACTCGAGTCGAAGGGCGACGGCGCGCATATTCTGCAGCCAAAGATTTTTTTGCGTAGGCACCGCCGCTTTTGCTAATATCTCTTCTTTGGAAACGAGTTGGACTCCGGTAACCGCAATGTGCCGCCCGTAAAACCCCGGCCATGTTATGGCATAGAATCCAAGCATTATAACTGCAAGCAGAGTTGCGGTAATTACTATCCAAAAGGGGCGAACCCGCTCTATTACTGATTTTTTTGCTCGTTGCGAATTCACTGCAATACGAATCGCTCGATGGCTTCCGCCACCCCGTCGTTAGCAACGTCGGCAACCACTGCATCGGCACGCGCCGCAAGCTCCGGCGGTGCGGATCCCATGGCGATACCGAAACCTGCCACATTCAAGAGCGGTACATCATTCCAAGAGTCGCCAATCGCTACGACGTCTTTCAACGACACCCCTAGACGTGCGCAAACGAACTCGAGAGCCTCGCCTTTATTTACCGCAGGACTGAGGATTTCGATAAATTCGGGATAACTACGAGTGATATAGGCGTTCGGGCCGCAGAGCTCGCGGATTCTTGGAAGATAGCCTGCCGCTAGGTTGGCCTCCACAACCACCACGATTTTAATCGACTCGCGTCGAGCGAAGGACTCTTCAAGCGAGTCTACGATAATCGGCTCAACTCCCGAAAGCTTAGCGTAAAGCGCGGTACACCAATTCTGTTCTTCGACAAAGTAATTATCGCCAGAGTAGAGCTGCACGTGCAACCCCTCACGTTTGGCAGCCCGTGTAACCTGTAGCGTAATAATATTGGAGAGCGGCGTCTCACGCAGCACCGCGCCGCTGAAACGCTCGAAGATCCCGGCGCCCTGATAGCAGATCATGGGTGCCGCGAAGTCGAGTTCAACCGCGAACGGGACCGTGGCTCGATGCATCCGTCCAGTAACAATGCACCCCGCGACGTTTTGCTTGCGTGCCCGCTCGATCGCGGTTTTAACCGCCGGTCGAATTTTCAAGTCGGCACCGATAAGCGTGCCGTCCAGATCTAAGGCGAGAAACTTGGGCGCACTCAAAGGTCTCGCATGCCCGCCCAACTCACGGTGGCCCTTCCCGGACATTTTCGCTGCCGAAAATGCGCTGTAACTCAGAACGTACGTATACGCTCGCTGCGATATCTCGCGGCATCCGCTGCGAAGAATTTGCAACGTGTAGCACCACAGGTACGGTTCCCGGCCATTCGTCCAGTAAGTGCGCTAAACCGTCGATCTGGGCGCGCGCCGATGCACAAACGTGCCATCCCGGCGGTTCCTTTTCTTCTAGTGGCCGAACGAATGACCGTGCTTCGTTGACATGGACGACGAATTCCATTGGCGCTTCGTCGCCGGGCATTGTGCCGCGCCGCTCACGAACTCGCAGCCGTCCCTTTATCGATACGATTTGATCTTGAGTAAAAAGCGCTTGCAGGTCTGGGTAAGCCTTGGCGAAGACAATGACTTCGATACTTCCGGTCGTATCCTCCAGGGTGGCAACAAGCATTTGTTGTTGCGCTTTTGTGAGCGTGCGACGCACGCTGGTCAACATTCCGGCTACCGTGACCGGCTGATCGTCCGAGCACTCCTTAAGGCGCTTTACCGGCATTGCGCCGGCACGCACTAACGCTTCCGCAACGTCGGCGAGCGGATGGCCGGAAATAAACACACCGAGTGTTTCTTTCTCCCAGGTCAGCGTCTGCAGCGTTGTGGGTGGCGAGACCGGGCGAAGCCGCGGAATCAATCCAACTTCGCCGGCGTGCGTTTCGCCGAACAAGGAAGCTTGTCCAAACAATGAGTCGCGCGAAGCCCGCGCTCCTAGCTCCAGTGCGATGTCCATCGCATCGAGCAGTGCGGCTCGATTGCCGGGCAATTCATCGAAGGCGCCGCACTTAATCAACGCTTCTAATACTCGCCGGTTGACAGCTTTGGCATCGACGCGTTTCGCAAGATCGAAGAGATCGATGAAAGCGCCCCCGGTTTCTCGCACTTCCAAGATCGAACGCACCGCATTCTCTCCAACGCCCTTCACAGCTGAAAGGCCAAAACGAATATCGCTATCTACAACCGTGAAATCAACCAGCGATTGATTAACGTCGGGCGGCAAAACCCGCAGGCCCATCTTCTTAGCCTCATCGATATACTCCACAAGTTTATCGGTGTTGCTTTTTACGGATGTCATCAAAGCGGCAAAGTATGCCAACGGAAAATTAGCTTTAAGGAATGCTGTTTGATAGGCGATCCAACCGTAGGCGGCCGCGTGGCCTTTTGGAAAACCATAGCCGGCAAACGGTTCTACAAAACGAAAGATGTCGTTGGCGAGTTTCTCCTCAATGCCATTTTGCTTTGCGCCGTCAATAAACTTCTTGCGGTAGAGGGGGACTTTCTCCACTTGTTTCTTGCCCATGACTTTGCGCAGCTCGTCGGCCTGTGCCAGAGTAAACCCGGCAACGTCGCGCGCGATTTGCATGACTTGTTCTTGATACACGGCAATCCCGTACGTATCGGCGAGAATCGGCTCAAGCAACGGGTGTAGGTATACCGCCTTCGTACGGCCATACTTGTTGCCGATGAACTTCGGTATCCACTCCATCGGTCCGGGCCGATACAGCGCGACCAGAGCTATGATATCTTCAAGACTGGATGGTTTCAACTCAACGACGACTCGGCGCATCCCCTCAGATTCCAACTGAAACACTCCGGTCGTTTCGCCGCGTCCAAGCATTTCCAGAGTGCGCGTATCGTCGTCTGGAATGTTTTCCAATCGAAACTTGGGGTCAAGCGTGCGGCGGATCTCATCTACGGCGTTCTTCATTACCGTGAGGTTTCGCAAACCCAAAAAATCCATTTTGAGCAAGCCGATTTTTTCTATCCAACCCATTGAATATTGCGTGTTGACTTCACCTTCGCCCAATTTGATGAGCGGCGCAAAATCGACCAGCGGTCCGGCGGATATCACCACTCCGGCGGCATGGGTTGACGCGTGACGCGCTAGTCCCTCAATGGAACTGGCAGTTTCGAGAAGCTTACGTATTTCCGGCGAACCTGCAGCAAGAATTTTGAGTTCCGGTACGTGCAGCAGGGCCTGGGAAATCGATAACCCTCCCGGACCGGAAGGAATGAGCTTAGCGACTCGATCGACCTCGGGCAGCGGAACGCCTAAAGCGCGCCCCGCATCGCGCACCGCTGCGCGTGCTGCCATGGTTCCGAAGGTGACAATTTGGGCGACGCGATCCGAGCCGTACTTTTCGGTCACATACTGGATGACTTCGTTGCGTCGCTCAACACAGAAATCCGTATCGATATCGGGCATCGAGATTCGATCAGGATTGAGAAAACGCTCGAAGAGCAGGTTGAATTTCAGCGGATCCAGGTCGGTGATTCGCAGCACGTAGCTCACGACCGAACCCACTGCCGAACCGCGTCCCGGACCCACCGGAATATCGCGATCGCGCGCGAACTTGATGAAGTCCCATACGATGAGAAAATACGATGCGAAACCCATCTTGCTGATGACGCCAAGTTCATATTCGAAACGCTCACGTAATGCGGCATCATTTCGTGCACGTTCGTCACCGTAGCGCGCGCGCAATCCCGACTCACAAACTTCTTCCAAGTACCGTTCCGGCGTTTTTTCTACTTTTATATCGGTAGAGGGAACGGGGTAGGCCGGCAATTGAAAAATCTGCTCAGGTAGCCGCATGTCGATCCGCTTAGCGATCGCAACGGTATTGTCGCAGGCTTCCGGGACGTCGGCAAACAGCTCGCGCATCTCCTGGGGCGACTTCACGTAGAACTCATCGGAATAAAATTTCATGCGCTCCGTTTCGGCTACGGTCTTGCCTGTACCGATACAAAGGAGCACATCATGCGCGGAGGCGTCGGTTCGCGAGAGGTAATGCGAATCGTTCGTCGCCACCAAGGGTAAATCAAGCTCTCGCGCAACCGAAATCAAACCCCTGTTCACAATTTCTTCTTCCGGCATTCCGTGGCGCATTATCTCGATGTAAAAACGGTCTCCAAAGATCTGCTGATACGTGAGGGCCGCTCGCTTGGCTTTCTCGTAATCGTTTTTGAGCAGTGGAGCGGAAACCATACCGGACATGCAGCCAGAAAGCACGATCAGACCTTGGTGATGCTTTGCAAGCAAATCCAGATCGATGCGCGGTTTGTAATAGTAGCCTTCGAGATATCCTTTGGAAATAAGCGCAACGAGATTACGATAACCGACGATGTCCGCGGCGAGGAGGGTCACATGCGCCTCCTCGCGGACGCTGCGGTCGAAACGGCCGCGCGGCGCGATATAGGCTTCGCATCCAACGATCGGCACCAGCGAGTGGTCGCGAGCGGCGTAATAAAACTCCATCGCACCAAACATGACGCCATGGTCGGTTAGGGCAACGGCGGGAGCGCCGTCTTCTGCCGAGCGGCGGCATAAGGTTGCGATTCGGCAAGCTCCGTCCAACAACGAGTATTCGCTGTGAACGTGCAGATGAACGAACGAACTCACGGCTCCTGGAACCTCTGACAGATACGAAGTCAATGCGGAAACAAATACGTTACGATACGAGCAGGCGTCAACCTTCGCGGCGCTGAGCTTCCGTGCTACTGAGGTAGTGGGTGCCCATGGGGCGGGGGTAGTATAAAGGTAAAAGCATTTCAAGCCCCGGGAAAGGTCATTTTGATCAAGCACGACGTGGTCGTCATTGGCGGCGGCCTGGCCGGCATGCGCGCTGCTGTCGAAGCAGCCGAACGCGGGGCCGACGTGGCCATCATATCGAAGATGCATCCTGTCCGCAGCCACTCAGGTGCGGCGCAAGGGGGCATTAATGCGGCGCTTGGCAACCGGGAGGACGATAACCCCGCCAATCACGCCTTCGACTGCGTTAAGGGCTCGGATTATTTGGGCGACCAGGACGCCATTGAAGCGATGGCCGAAGACGCTCCGCGCCAAATCATCTGGCTCGAGCATCGTGGATGCATTTTTTCGCGTATGCCAGATGGCCGCATTGCACAACGGCCATTCGGCGGCGCAGGGTCGGCTCGCACCTGTTACTCCGCAGATGTCACGGGTTTGGTAATTTTGCATACATTATGGGAGCAGTTGGAGCGCTTCCAAGTAAAAGTATATGAAGAATACTTCTGCACGGCACTCTGCGTTGAAGACGGCGTTGGAACCGGAGTCGTGGCATACAACATACGCAACGGCGAATTGGAATTGGTGAACGCCAAAGCGACGATTTTTGCGACCGGCGGTCTGGGGCGGATCTATGCAAAGACTACCAATGGCTATGCCTCGACAGCAGACGGACTGGGAATCGCCTTGCGCGCAGGCTTGCCCCTCATGGACATGGAGTTCGTGCAATTCCATCCCACCTCGCTCAAAGAAAACGGTGTGTTATTGTCCGAAGCAGCACGCGGTGAGGGTGCCTACTTGCTCAATAGCGAGGGCGAACGCTTCATGTTTAAATACGCCCCAAATAAAGGGGAACTGGCTTCCCGCGACGTCGTTGCTCGCGCGGAATGGACGGAGATTACGGAGGGGCGCGGCGTTGAGGGTTGCGTGATGTTGGATCTGCGGCACTTGGGAAGAGAAAAGATCCTCGAGCGTCTGCCGCAAATTCGTGAACTCGCGCTGGATGCGACCGGGAAAGATGCCATCGATACGCCGATCCCGATCTTACCGGGAATGCACTACGCGATGGGTGGGATCGAAACCGACAAGTACGGTGCGACCCAAATTCCAGGCGTCTACGCCGCGGGCGAAACCGCTTGCGTGAGCGTTCACGGCGCCAACCGCTTGGGCGGAAACTCGTTGCTTGAGACCATCGTCTTCGGGCACCGCTCGGCCGAGCATGCGGTAAATTACATCAAAAGCAACGGCGATGTGCGCCCGTCCGAGCGCACGCTCAAGCAAGAGCAAGATCGGGTCGACCAAATTCTCACGCGTGAGAAGGGCGAACGAGCGCCACACATTCGAAAGCGGATGAACGATACGATGTCGGCAAATTGCTTCATTTTCCGCGAGAAAAAGAGCCTCGAGCAAGCATGCCAAGACCTGCGAGAAGTCCGCGAGGCAATCAAGAGCGTAACGGTGATGGACAAATCCAGTACATTTAATACCGACTTAGTTGGCACGCTCGAAACTGAATTTATGATCGAGGCCGCGCAAACGATTGCTCACGGCGCGCTCGCTCGGGATGAGTCTCGTGGCGCTCAAGCACGTATAGATTTCCCGGAACGCAACGATGAAAAATGGCTGGTGCATACACGCGCGTATAAAACGGAGGGCGATCCGCGCCTCGATCACTCACGTACCGTCACTTTTACCAAGTGGGAACCGCAAGTGAGAAGCTACTAATGGCTACGATTACTCTTGACCTTTTCCGTTACGACCAGGCGGTCGACCAAGTCCCTCACCGCGATAAAATCACCGTCGATATTCCGGAAACAATGACGGTGCTCGATGCACTCGAGTACGCCAAAGCGGAAGTTGACGGTTCAATTTCATTCCGACGATCCTGCCGTTCGGCGATCTGCGGTTCGTGTTCCATGAACATTAACGGCGTTACAGGCCTTGCTTGCAAGACGCCTTGCAGCGCCGTGCTCAAGACCGACGGCACAATCAGCGTCGACCCGATGCCGAATTTTGATCCAATGAAGGACATGGTCGTCCACATGGACCCATTCTGGGACAAATATTCCCGGCTCAAGCCCTACCTGCAACCGGCAGACCGTGATGAGGAGCACGAAACCGAACGCCGCGTCAGCCCCGAAGATATGAAAAAGCTCGTGGCCGTAGCCAACTGCGTCATGTGCGCAACCTGCTACGCGTTATGTCCCGTCGTTAGCGTCGATCCATCTTTTGCGGGCCCCGCGGCAATTGCTTACGCGTACCGGTTCATCGAAGATGTACGAGACGATAAACGCAAAGAGCGCTGTGCTCAGATCAACAATGATTATCTATGGCTGTGCGCGCATTGTTATGCATGTTCGTATTGCCCGAAACACGTGGATCCCCACGACGACATCATCGCAGTCAAGCGGGCGACGATTGAAGAGGGCTTCACCAATGAGGCTGGTCCACGGCACGCCATGGTTGTGGCGAAGACCATCAAGAAGACTGGAATGCTCGCGGAAACCGAAGTCATTCAGGGAACCGTTGGGCGTTTCAATTTTAAGGGCTTGCTCAAGATAGCACCCCTTGGTTTGCGTATGGTCGCCAAAGGAAAGATGCCGCCGATGTTCCTTAAGCCCGTGCCCAAGGTCGATGAGATTCGAACCATTTTCGATGCTTTGGAGGTTCCGATAGCATAATGGCCATGACGATTCAAGAACCGATGAGCAAACGGCCTACATATCAGACGAAAAGGTACGGCTTTTTCCCCGGATGCGTCGCGAAAGAGTCATGCAAGGAGCTTTTCAACTCGACAATGTTGCTCGCTGATAAACTCGGCATAGAACTCATCGAGCTCACGGCAGCCTCCTGTTGCGGCGCCTCGGTCATCAACGACGTAAACCGCGATATCGCGCGCGTGCTAAACGCGCGTACGTATGCGCAAGCGGAGGCGCTTGGTCTGGACGACGTCATTACGATTTGCTCCACATGTACGGGGCACATGCGCGCGGCCAACAAAGAATTGCTTGAAAACGAAGTACACATGGCGCAGGCAAATACCATCTTAGGGAAATTCGGGGCGCGCTACGACGGCAAGGTCATGGTACGCCACCTGCTGTGGTTGCTCATCGACGACATCGGTTTGGACACGCTCAAGTCTATGGTGGTCCGGCCTTTAAACGGACTTAAAGTTGCGCCGTTCTATGGTTGCCACATCATTCGGCCCGAGAGCGTCAACGGTTGGGAGTCGGCTCGCAATCCGCATTCGCTGGAGGACATTATAGAAGCGATCGGCGGGGAGGCCATCGATTACGCGGGGAAAACACGCTGCTGCGGTTTTCACATTCAACTTGAAAAGGAAGGCACGGCGCCCTCGATGGTCGGGCAAAATATGCGCATTGCAAAAGACAAAGGCGCCGAAGCGGTATTAACCCCGTGTCCGCTTTGCCATCTTGCGCTTGACGGTTACCAGGCGGATTCGGCTGCGCGCTGGGGGCGCACCGATCTGCCGACCTTTCATCTTCCCCAGTTGGTAGCGTTCGCGCTCGGTATCCCGGCAGAAAAGCTGGGACTCAACAAGCACCTGATCGATCCTCGCAACATTCTAACGGAACGCGAGTTGATCGCCTAATACTACTTGCGCCGCAACATCTCCAAAACCGCAACGCGTGGCAGCCCGTAAAAGGTGATTCCGTCGCGTCCCGTCATCGTTCGAGCTGAAAATAGCGCGTCGTAAATCGCGACTTCAGTAGCCTCAACGGTTGCCGCATACAGAGCCTTGAGCGTATCTTCGTCCTCCAGAAAGTGATTCTGCGGAGCGATGAGATTCTGATTTGTATCGCGTGTGTATTGGTAGGTCGTGCTAAAGGCCAACATTAGGTCGCCGCTTGAAACGGCCGATGTCAGCCCCACCCGACCCATTCCGAGCACTGCTCGCTTCGCGAGCGCATTCAATTGCCGCCCATCTAGCGGCGCGTCGGTTGCAACGATCACGATGATACTGCCGTCACGCGCACGCCCGCGTGGTAGGTAGGAAGTTGATTTCGGAAACACTGGAAGATACTGGTGCTGCAACTTTTTTCCAACGTGAACTCCGTCAATGATGAGAAGCTCGCGCGACGACCCGGTATTGTCATTCACCAAGACTCCTACCGTGTAACCACCTTGTGCTTTTGCGAGGACTCGCGAAGCAGAGCCGATTCCCGCCTTGAATCCAAATCCGGTCATTCCGGTCCCAGCTCCAACACTGCCGCGGGCGAATTGTCCACTGCGGGCACCATCGAGCAAAACGCCGATGTCGTTTTCGCTGACATGGCGCCCTTGGATGTCGTTAAGCGCCTGATCATCGCATTCGGCGACAACCGGTAAAGGCACATCGTCTCCGACTCCGATTGCCGGGTAGCGACGAATCATCCAATCCACAATCCCGTTGTCAGCCCGGCCCACATTTAAAGTATCAGTCAGAACGATAGGGGTCTCCAGGAAGCCGGACTCGTTAATCCAATGCGCGCCTGTCATTTCGCCGTTTCCGTTATAGGCGAATGCTGAAGCCGAGACTTTATTATTCCAGGGATCGGCGTTCGGGAATATCGCCGTCGCCCCCGTGCGTACCGGGCCGATTCCCGGTCTCAGTCTCCCCTCACCCTCGATCTTCGTAAGATGGGAAATGCGCACGCCCGGCACGTCCGTGATGCCATCGTTAGGACCTTCCGCAAAGACGCCAAAATGTAAACCTGTATCTTGGGCTGAGGCCGGTAGGGACAAAACCACGAAAAGCACGATGAAAACGAGCATTCGTGCGAGCGATGCGTGCACGCGCCTACCATTGGAGAGTACTAGGATTTAGCCTTTACAGCACCATTACCACTAGTGCAGGCACCCCTCCAAAGCGCATCTAACTGTCTGTTTTACACTTCTGGAGAGAACACCATAC